>CAYJFH010000040.1:0-10232 GCA_964369485.1 uncultured Rikenellaceae bacterium
AAAATAGTTGAACCCCGAAGAGCTCAACTATTTTACTGTGGTAATTTCGATCTGTCTGCCCCTTTAGGCCTACTACTTCGTTAGCGCATCAATATAGCCTTGATTAACCACGCAGGTGGAAAGTTTTGATAGTTCAAGGAAGTTATCGAGTATCTCCTTAGCACGCTTTTGATCTGGGCGATTCTCACGGATAACCCCAAACGAGCTTCTATCACCCTCGACAAAATCAACTACCACACTCCAATCCTCAGGTGTAGGGATATGTACAAATGATGCGTGGTGGTCTAGCTTCTTATATGGCCAGAAGTGCCATCCAAAGTTATTTCTATCAAGGAGCAATCTAAACTCACGTACCCACTCATCGGTATTTTCGCCCGACTCACCAAGGTACATAGGTAGTCCTGTCTTCTCCCTAAAGTCCACAAACTTCTGCACGACATCTTGAGTAGTGGCGCTCCAATATGTATGGAATGTATAGGCGATATTATCATCGAATTTCCAATCGGTAAACATCGTAAAGTTAGTGTTCCACTGTGCGCCACCAAGGAATACAATATGGTTCTTATCGTAGTTGCGAATTGCCTTTGTAGTCTTGATAAGTAGCGGTTCGAGGTGCTTGTTTAGCTCCTCTTGGTTCTCGAAGTGGGTAGCAATTGGCTCATTGATTAGGTCATAGCCGATGATTGTAGGCTCATCCTTATATCTATCTGCAATCTCGCACCATACCTTGATAAACTTATCTTGGTGTGCTGTGCTCTCAAATAGCCAAGGGTAGCCGTAGCTATCATCGATATTATCGCCAGTCTGTCCGCCCGGAGCGCAGTGCATATCTAGGATAATACGCAGATCATTATCACTACACCAACTAATGAGTGAATCGACTATTTTATATCCACGCTCAGGGTCTTGACTCCCCATAAAGTACTCATCGGTAAAGAGCTTATAGTGGAATGGTAGGCGAATGCTATTAACCCCAGTAGAGGCGATATACTCAATATCACGGCGAGTGGTGTAGTTCTCTAAGAACTTTGCCCAGAACTCAGCGGCATACTCCTCGCCAACCATCTGCGAGATAGCACGGTTAATCTCACTTGCTGAGTTGGTCTTAGAGAACTTAAACATATAGCCCTCGGGATTTACCCAGTTGCCAAGGTTAATACCCGTTATTGGATACTTGTTGCCCTTTGAGTCAACAAAGTCGTGCCCCTTGACTCTAATAAAGTCTTGGGTAACCTCAGAGGTTGCATCACTCGGTGGAGTAGAGGTGTCGCAGTTGTTTAGCAGCAGGGTGCTAGCCACTAGAGCAGTGGCAAAGAGTAGTTTTTTAATCATTGTGTTCGTTTTTTTGTAGTTAGTTTGAGTAGTGAAGTTAGCAATAATTTTTAATATAACAAAGAGTGAGGAGTATCTTCTATTAAGATACCCCTCACCCTTCGATTCGTTATTTTGTTACTCTTACCCTTAGTACTGAACAGGTAGGATTACCCCACTCTTGCTCTCACCATTCCATAGGTAGATAAGTCCATTCTTAGTCTCAACTAGCTTTAGGTCATTTGCATTACCGCTCTGACCATTGATAGTGTAAGTCGCCGAGATAGTCGCTCCGCTAGTTGGAAGTGCGGTAAGTGAGATAGTCGACAGGCTAAAGCCTTGGTTGTCGATTACCTCATAGTTAGTGCCACTTGCCACTACTTGCGATGTCTTAGTATTAAATAGTAGCTGTTCAACTCCTGCACCAACTATCGAAACTTTAGAGAGTTCAGTAAAGTCACTCTGCTCTGGAGTTACCACTGGTGTTGATGGTTGAGGATCAGTACAGCTTGAAAGTGTAGCTGCTGCAACAAGTGCCACTGCAATAAATAGTCTCTTTATCATAGTTTTTTACCTTTATTTATAGTTCAATGTACTTATTGATTTGCTTTACTGTACCATCGGCGTAGGTGACAATTGCAGTGATGCAGTGCATACCAGCCTCTGAGAATGTAACTGAGCTAGCGCTTGTGGTATCGCCATTAACCACCCAACTCGCAGTAGCGCCATCAGGTAGCCCTGTAATAGTTAGGTCGATAGCTTGACCAATAGCGTAGTTTCCGCCAACTGTAAAGCAAGGATTTGTTCCCACGGCGTCGTATGCTCTAGCGTAGAACGAAGAGTTCTTACCGTCGATAGTGATGTTCGATAGTGACTTTGTTACAGTCTGTCCACCCCAAGAAGTATATAGCTCGTTAGAGGCAGTCGATAGCGAAGTAACGTCGTTCTCGCCCGGGAATAGTGTAGCATCTGGCATTAGTAGCTGTGGATTACCTTGGTGATCGTTTACTCTATCACCAGTTGAGCGTACCATCTTAACACATTCGTGAAGGCTATTACCATTTGGTTTATTAGCAGACCAATCGGCTTGTCTCTCTGGTGTGTAGTCGATATGGGTTACATATAGACCTTGGTAGTTTCCATCCTCATTACCTAGGTACTTGTCCCATACAGATGCCTCAGCACCACCACGGTTCTCAACTAGGAAGTACTCATTATCAGTCTCAGTTGGAATAAGGTAGCCCTTACCCTCAACTACTGGAGGGATCATATAGAGACCATCCTCTGTGATAACCTCTGGAGTAGCCCAACCAACCATCCACTGCTGTAGGATACTTGGGACTGGAGGTGTACGACCTTCGTTGTTGTAGTTACCGTATGACATAATATCTAGGAACTCACAACCTACAGATTGTAGAGCCGCATCTGTTTGGTCAGTGTCATATACGTCGATCCAACCTAGTACGTGTCCAAATTCGTGAGCGAATGTGCTAATACCGGCCATATTATTGCCGAAGCTACCTTTGTTCTCTGATGCAAGTGCATAGCTCCTTAGGTCAACTCCATCGAAAGTAGCTAGCGATGGATTCTCATCGAATAGGTACATACGGTGAGGCCAGATAGTATTTGGTGCACCCTCCGATCGGTTATTACCAGCGAAGAATACAAATACGTCACGCATAACACCATCAACAGCGTATTGCGAGAAGTCGATATCACCGTCTGCAAGTTCACAAATCTCAATCATCATCGGAGAGACGTTGTCAACACCCGTAGATCCAGAGTATGCCGCAGCAGTTCTTGATAGTGTGTATGGGCCATATACGTCAAATTGTGGGTCGAATTGACCACGAGATGCAGTGCGGTAGTAGTCGTAAGCACTACCAGTAGCGCCATTTTCTGAGTAACCCTCTTGGCTTAGTAGGTTGCTAAATGCAGTGAAAGGATCTGCAACTGCAAACTTCTTGTCTGAGAATTCAGCAAGGATTACAACTGTACGCATCTCACCGATAGTAACAGCCGTATTAGGCACACCGCTAGGAGCGGTAAATGAACCATCGGCAGCTCTCTGTGCCTTTGCGCCAGAGTACTTAGGGATTAAGTTGTGTGCCATAGGTTGAAGACCCTTAGGAATGCGCGAGATGATCTGGCGCTCCTGAGTCGATAGGCGGCTAAGTGGCTTTGCCATAACCAAAGTTGGAACTAGTTTACCTGTCAGGTCAATTTGAGCGTAGTAGTAGTCGCCATTTGCTCCACCTGTGATAGTATAACCATCTTCTGTTACGGTGTAGTTCTTGTGCTCGTCACCATTTACCCTGATGGTAATATAGGTTCCGTCGCTCTGCTTGTGCTTAATAGTGCCGGGGTATGCTGGAGTTGCATATACCGATAGTGTACTTAGTGATAGTACACCTGCAAGCCCAAGGAGCATCTTTTTGTAGTTAAGCATATTTTAGTGTTTTTAATATTTTTTTACTCTTTAAAAAGTGAGCTCTAAAGAACCTAGGCACTGTATGCCTCTATTCTTTAGAGCTCCTTCTTTTATGAAGTGTAGTTGTTATTATCTAGCAACTACACTTTTGTTAGTTTATACTATCTAGCTAGAGGAGCTGGGTAGTCTTTACGATTCTCTAGTGAAGGTACTTCGTCAGTACTGATTACATAGTTATCGTAGTTTTTGATACCTTTAAGTGAAGTACCTCTGTATGCCTTAGTTGGTACGTAGTCGCCATTTGTGATTGGAGCGTAGTTAAACGATCTAGGCGCTGGTGCTGGTTCAACTGGCATTGTGCCGCGGATAAGTTTAAGTTCGCTACAAACAATTGCAGGTAGAGCACCACCATTTGTTTCGTCAAACTCACCTACCGAGAATAGGAACTCTTGGTTTACTGTTCCAACTCCTTCAACTTCGATATCCATATATGTAGAACCGATTGTGATAGTATTTTTATCGTCAGACAGTGTTGCTGGGAAGTTAGAAAGTGTTGCAGCATATGAAGTACCGTCAGCCGCTACACCATAGTGGTATGCAGTCACGCGGTTGTTGATCATAGGGCCAATGTAGCTAAGGTCTACAGGGATTGTAAGTGCATCACCCTCTGCGATCTCTATGTACCACTTAGGACCGAAGTCATAGAATAGGTCATTTACAGTTACTGCTTGAGAGTAGTTTGTAGAGATAAATAGATCGTAAGGAGTTTCGTATGCGTATGCGTCAGCCCAAGCGTTTGGCTCAGCGTAGAAACCTTCGATTAGAAGTCTGTTTTGACCACGAACCTTACCGTCGTACTTCTCTGCTGATGCTTTGAAGTCAGCGTATAGTGCATCAACCTCTTCAGTTGTCATAGATGGGTATAGGTCATATACCTCAGCTGGTAGAGTCGCTGGGTACTCAGGCGTACCTGCAGAGATCTTAACTGGGAATCTGCGAACATCCATAACTAGAGGAGTCTCTAGTGTGTTACCATCGCCATCAACGAATTGAGTTCCGCGAACCTCAGCATACCACTCACCTTGTAGAGAGTTAAATAGATCAGATTCAACTCTTGGAGCGTCTTCCATTACACCTGACCAGTAGTCTGCAATACAAGTTGGGCTAGCGTCTACGTCAGAGATTACCTCCTCTTCGTTAACACCTGCAACAACTAGACGGTATTGAGTATCTTCCCATGCTGGGAACTTGATGCTGTAACCCTCTTCGCTATTTACATAGTCAAGAGCTGTAAAGTCAGTAACAATAGTACCGAAGTTAGAGATAATAGTGTTGTAAAGTACACCGTCATTTAGTAGGTAATGGAACTCTCTAGTGTCGTTCATTACGTATACAAACTTCGAAGCGTCGCCGTTAGGAGCTTTGATGTTGAACCAAACTTCCCATGGAGAAGCAACCTCTCCTGCTGGAGCATCGATACCAGTAACTATGATCTCAGGAGCGTCAGCAGTTGCTGTAGATGGAGCAAAGTCGATCATCTGGATAGATTGCTGAGAACCATCACCAGTTAGGTTACCAACGATAACAAGTTTGTAGTCAGTACCCTCTACCATACCAGAGAACTCGAATGAGAATGGATCATTCTCATAGATGTATGAGTTGCCAGAGTGGAAGTTGATAAAGCCATTCTCGCCAAGAACATTGTAAAGGTGCTCAAGTCCAGGAACGTCATAAGCAGCAATAGCTACCATTCTCATATCTTCGTGTGGAGTGATACCAAACGAGATAGTCTTAGTTGTGTGAGTGATGATCTGAACATCAGCCTCAATACCTGCTACTGTCTCAGGTGAATTAGGGTGAACTCGCTCTGAGCTCCAGTATTCAGTTAGCCAGTATGGGTCAGCGTTATTCTCGATACCTGCAGCAATCCAAGATTCGAAATCGAACTTAGCTTTGTAAAGTCTACGGTCGTAGTTATCTTGACCTGAGTACTCAACCTCACCTACGATAAGTTGAAGAGCTTGACCTGGAGTAACGTTTATAAATGGATCGTTCTCATCAGTGCTCTCTGGATCACCCCAACCTCTAAATGTAATTGTTTGAGATTCAGTAATTAGGTTAAGTGTAGCATCTGAAGTGCTGTTACCTTCGTGTCCCTCTAGGAACATTGCATCGCAGCCACCGTAATAACTAACTTTGTCATAGTACCAACCCATCTCTACAACGTTGTAGTTAAGGGTACAGTTTGCTGGTACGTTGATGTGGAACTTTAGGCTGAACATATCATCAGCAGGAAGCATAGTTACAAGCTGAGTGAATGCCGAAGTTGTGAAGTCTTTAGTCCAAACCTCTGCACCATACTCATTTACACCAGCTTGTGATGCAACAAATAGTTTGTAAGCAGTCTCAGACTCAAGGTTCTTAATTAGAATAGAGTTGCTACCATCAGTTACAGTAACAATAGTAGCGTTTGCATTGTCAAATAGCTCCTCTGCAGTAGGTGCTGTAGCTGTAGGCTCAGCGCTAACTAGGTAAGCGATCTGCGTAACGTTCTTAGAGTTTACGTTAAGTGTAACTGAAGTAAACTCAGGTGTGCTAAGGTTGTAAGCAACCTCCATCGTACCTGTTGGGTTAACTGGATCTGGTTTAGGATCCTCACAGCTACCTAAAAGAGCTAGTACACAGCTAAGTGATAGCAGTAATAGTTTTTTCATGTTTTGTTAAAATTAGTTGTTTATTGTTTTGTGTGTTTTTATTTTTGTCTCTTTTGCCTCTATAGTGAAGATATAATAGATGGTGGATTTTGCCAAAAGTTAAATCTTCAATACTTTTATGATATATGTATCTACCCGAAGTTCTGCTTGAAAATAGATAGATATTTTATTAATTTCCGTGTGCAATTATTTGCTTAATGCAGAAAATAAAGCACATTTTACAAAGATTATGATTTTTATGATGAAAAACAAATAAATATAAATTTTAATTGAAATAAGTGTCGTAAGTAACAGATAGTCAATGTGTAATTGCGCGTTAATTTTTGCTTATTTTGTATTTTTGTGAATATCTGATTGTTTCCGTAGTTAAAGTATTGATTGTTAAAATATTATCTCGTGGAAAATGACTATCTGTTGGCTTAGTGTGATATTCCTAGTGTTACTTGGGTGTAACACTAATTCGCTTCAGTTTTAGTCTAGTTATTAAAATAATTATCCCCGTCTCCTCTCCTTGTGTAAATAATCTACCTTAATATATAGTATATATTAATTTGTGCGCCATGCTAGTTTTTGCAGTAGGAGGTGCGATTTTGACACTAACTTAACTGCTCTACTATACCTTTAAAACCACTACTTAGGTGCTTTTATTGTGCTGAGGGATAAAAAGAAGGAAGCAGAAAGAGCTGGGCTCGATTTCTGCTTCACTGATGCCTCTACTTAACTAGGGGTGGGGAAGAATCCTATTAATGTAAGTGTTGGCTCTCTCGAAATAAATAGGGGGTTATTTATTTACTTTTTTTATATATGGTCGTATTTTTTTGTATTCTTTTTTCTGTATCTCTTTTCTTCTCTGTTTGCCGTCTCGCTCTCTGTTTTATTGTCTCTCTTCTCTTTGTTTTAGAGAAGGGGTAACAACTAGGCGCCCCTGTAGGAAAAAAAAGTATATACACTTTAGTTGTGCATCCTTAAATCATTAAACTAACAAAAAACGAAAGGGGTCGCCTAATTGTTACTGCAAATATACAACGAGATTCTTTAATTTCCAAATAAATTTTACTATCTATTCCATTGGAAAGTGTTTGAATTTAATTTATTTTTCTAAAAATCACGTTATATTTAAAATTTTTGTCATAAAATTGTCATGATACTTTAATTATGATCTGAATAAATAATGACCTCAAAATAGATATTGATTTTTTTTATTAGGTAGAGGCGATTTCCTTAAATTGAATTAATAATGCTAAATATGTATTATTTTGACGAAAAAGGTGAGTTATTATGATACTTTTTACACACTATGCAAATAGTTAAAGTGCTAATAAATAGTGAATTAGCAAATTTGAGGGTGATCTAATTTTGTTGTATTTATTGTTTTTATTGCGAAACTTTTAACCCTCTGAGCTCTTTATTAATGTCTCAGCAAGGTAAATTGAATTGTCCATAGCCTATGGAACAATGTGTTACAGTAATATTTTTCTGCTGTCTCTATGTTTGATCTCATTAGTGCCTCTATGACTTATCTGCGTTAGAAAATTGCTATTTTGTAGAAGTTTATAAGGTAGCTCAATGATGAATATTGAGTCTTTTGCAAGATAGATAGATTTTTTATTATTGCTGTAGTTAGTGTGATTTTAATCTATGTGCCGATGTTGATTTTGTATTGTAGATACTATAAATTTTGAGCTTTATAGTCAAAATAGTACTAGTTTGGCTCTTTTATAGCCCTTTTTATGATTTTATGTGGCTGATTCTTACCTAAAGTTTGACGTTATAGTAGTACTGCTTATCTGTATTAATATGATTTAATTAAAAAAATTAATAACAACAAAAACTCATATTACTTAAAAAATCAAAATCAACCCTGAGAGAAAAAAGTAAAAAAAAGTTTAAAAAAAATTAAGAGCCAGTGGAAAATACCACCAGCTCTAACTCCTTTTTTGACTATTTTTGGTCTAAAACTAGATCGAAACCTCAAAGAGTTTGTCCCAAAGTTTACCCGTTAAGTACGTTTTTTTTGTCGCTTTATCATACGCAATGCCATTTAGTACATCTGCATCGGCTCCATTTTGTAGCTCTTTATATAGTTTTGAGCAGTCAATATACTCAACTACCTCTCCATTTTCGGGGTTAATAACCACGATCAGTGGCGACATATAGATATTTGCATAGAGCATAGAGTTGATAATCTCCATCTCATTGACCATCGTTACGCTTCCTCTATTGTCCTTAACCTCGAATGAAGAGAGCGCTTTGAAGGTCTTTGGGTCACGTACTGTGATTGTCGAGGATCCATTGCTCATCAGTAGTTTGTCATTGTATGCCACTATTCCCCAGCCTTGACCCTCGTAAGTAAGGGTCTCGAGTAGCTTTAGGCTATTTGCATCATATACGAGACACTTGCCCTCCATCCACGTTAGCTGGTAGAGCTTATCGTCTAAGATAGCTAACCCCTCGCCGAAGTAGTCCGCAGCAAGTGCAACCTCTCGCTCAATCTTTCCGCTCTCGATATCTGATATAAGTAGCTTCGATGAACCGTACTGCCCAGTACTCTCATAGAGCTTGCCGTCGTGGATAAGTAGCCCTTGGGTGTAGCTCGTTGGTGAGTGTGGAGTGCTCTGATTTATATGGACGGTCGAGAACCTAGGTTCTACAACTGTCTCGATAGGTGGCGTAGCGGTTACTACGGGCTCTTCGCTGCTGACTGTGCCGCAGCTCGATATTAGTGCGCAGCCAAGTAGTGCTATAAGTTCGATTCTCATAGTATATTCTTAAATTCTTTGCTTTTAAATATATAGTATAGTACGATGCTACCTCTGTAGACCTCGGTGATGCCCTTTGTTGGTAGCTCTTTGTGTCGATTGTAGGACTTTCTATTGCGCCAAAAGTCACGATGCCCTCTGATTATAGCCGATGCAAAGCTCCACTTTCCAGTGAGGCAGTACGATAGTGTTCTAAGGCTATCTGTGAATATTCTAGCAGAGTATACTAGTCTAAAACGGTTGCTAGATAGGTTTTTGTATAGCATCGCAAAGTTGTTGCGAAAGTTTAGGTATGTCTTACGTGGTGACCATACTGGAAGTGTCCCTGCTCCTAGGTGGTAGACAGTGCTCTGTGGGCATACCTTAATAGAGTAGCCAGCTCGCTTAACTCTCCAACATAGGTCAATCTCCTCCATATGTGCAAAGAAGCTGCCATCTAGCCCTCCGAGCCTATGGTAGACCTCGGCACGAATAGCAAGTGCCGCTCCAGAAGCCCAGAATATCTCTCTAATATCGTCATACTGTCCGTTGTCCTGCTCGCAGTTGCCGATAAGTCGCCCTCTGCAGAATGGAAACCCGAGTGAATCTATAAATCCACCACTAGCCCCAGCATACTCAAAGTGAGTCCGTCTAGCTTCGGCTAGTATCTTAGGCTGAATTGCGGCAGTCTGCGGCTCGCTCTCAAATAGTGAAACTATAGGAGTCAACCACTCGCTTGTAACCTCTACATCGGAGTTTAGTAGAATGTAGTACTCGATAGTGCCCTTATGTCGCTCCCTTAGTATATCGAGCGCACGATTATACCCTTCGGCAAATCCGTAGTTGTCGTCTAAGGCCACTACCTCAACGCTCGGGAACTCACTCTCTAAAACTTGTAGCGACGAGTCCGAAGAGCCATTGTCTGCAACGACAACCCTATACCCCACGGAGTACTCTACAACAGAAGGGAGAAACTTCCTAAGAAACTTCTCGCCATTCCAATTTAATATGACTATTGCTACATTCTCCATTGTCTCT
>CAYJFH010000040.1:10332-17804 GCA_964369485.1 uncultured Rikenellaceae bacterium
TAAAATGCCTTTTTAATCTCCTCTTTATCATCAAAGTGGTTCTTTACTCCACATATCTCTTGGTAGGTTTCGTGTCCCTTACCTGCTATTAGTATAACGTCGCCGGGCTGTGCAAATGTTGCGGCAGTCTTAATTGCTTGTGCTCTATTCTCGATTGTGAGGGTCTTGCGGAGCTCAACGGGGCTAAGTCCTGCTGCCATCTCCCCTAGTATTGCGTTGGGGTCTTCGGTACGTGGATTGTCCGAAGTTAGTATCACTTGCGAGCTATGCTTTGCGGCAATCTGCGCCATAATAGGACGCTTTAGTCTATCTCTATCGCCACCACAGCCAACAACTGTGATTATCTTTGACTCCCTATTCCCATACTTACATACCTCCGATATAGTCTCCAGTACGCTCTTTAGTGCATCGGGAGTGTGGGCGTAGTCTACAACTGCTAGGCGGCCATCCTCGCTACGGATAGTCTCAAAACGCCCGCCAACCGATTGGAGGGTGCTCAGTGCAGAGAGTACCTCTTGGCTATCTTGGCCAAGTTCAATTGCCGTACCATATATCGCAGTGATATTATAGGCGTTAAATCTGCCTAGGAGTTGAACCCATATCTCAGTGTCGTTTATTCTAAGGAGTGTGCCCTCTAGGTGGCTCTCGATAATCTTAGTAGAGTAGTTTGCAAGGGTGCGAAGTGAGTATGTGCGGTGGTGTGCCTTACAGTTTTGAAGCATAACCTCGCCATTTCTATCGTCTAGGTTTGTAAGTGCAAATGCGCCCTTTGGAAGTGAATCGAAGAAGCTCTTCTTTGCCTTTAGGTACTCCGAGAATGTGCCGTGGTAGTCTAGGTGGTCGTGGGTGAGGTTTGTAAATATACCTCCAGCGAACTCAACTGCCTCGGTTCTACGCTGAACCAGCGCGTGCGAGCTTACCTCCATAAAGCAGTATTGGCAACCACTATCTACCATCTGACGCAGAAGTTCATTTAGAGCAACTGGGTTCGGGGTAGTGTGGGTTGAGGGTAGTATGGTGTCGGCAACTCTATTCTCCACAGTGCTAAGTAGACCGCAGCTATATCCAAGTGCTGTGAATAGGTTATAGAGTAGTGTTGCGGTAGTGGTCTTACCATTTGTACCAGTAACTCCCACTAGTTTTAGCTCTTTGGATGGGTATCCGTAGAACTGGGCGCTAAGGTGGCTAAGGGCGCTATGTGCGTCCTTTACTACTATATACTCTACCTCTGGGTGCTCTGTAGCTGGTAGCTCCTCGCATACGACGACCTTAGCGCCACTCTTGATAGCACTCTCAATGTAGTTGTGTCCATCTGTAATTGTGCCTCTAGTGGCAACAAATAGCGAGCCGCGCTGAACTTTGCGCGAGTCAAACTCGATGGATACTATATCTTTAAGGTCGATGTTCATATTAAATTATTGAGCTAAAAAGGTAAAAGTACTGCAAAGATAGTTAAATTATTGTAATTTTGTGGTGCAAATTTTTACCCATTACATTACTATGAACTATAACGAAACACTCGAATTTCTATATAACTCACTTCCTCAGTTTCAGAGGGTGGGTGGTGCAGCGTATAAGGCAGGGCTCGATAGGACTATTGCTCTGGATAACTCGCTCGGGAATCCGCATAGGGACTTTAAGTCTATCCATATTGCGGGCACTAATGGTAAGGGCTCTACCTCACAGATGGTCTATGAAGCGCTCAGAGCCGAGGGATATAGCGTGGGACTCTACACCTCGCCGCACCTCGTTGACTTTAGAGAGAGGGTTGTCGTAGACGATAGAATGATACCTCAGGGGGATGTAGTGGACTTTGTGGAGAGAAATTGGGAGACTATTGAGATGCTAAAGCCGTCTTTCTTCGAGATGACCGTGGCACTTGCATTTTGGTACTTCTCGAAGTGTGGAGTAGACTATGCGGTGGTAGAGGTTGGTATGGGGGGAGCGCTAGACTCTACTAATATTATTAACCCCGAGCTCTGTGTTATAACAAATATCTCACTCGACCATACGCAGTTCCTAGGTGATACTGTCGCAGATATTGCTCTTCAGAAGGCAGGGATTATCAAGCCATCTGTCCCTGTGGTCATTGGTCAGAGTAGTGAGCAGTACGATGAGGTATTTAGACGAGTGGCTAGCGAGCAAGGTGCACCAATTATATTTGCAGATAAGCAGACCAAGCAGCCATATACCCCAGCGATGGAGGGGGAGTATCAGAGACTGAATGCTCAGGGTGCATATGTAGCCCTCAGGGAGTTGGGACTGTCTGAGAGTTCAATAAAGCAGGGCATTGAGAGTGCAAGAGTTAGAGGTAGGTGGCAAGTTCTCAGCCATAGTCCACTAACTATATGTGATACTGCCCATAATGAAGATGGTTTAAGGTTCGTAACCGAGCAGTTAGAGAGGGTGCGAGGTGATAGGCGCTTGATATTTGTATTGGCAGTGGTGGCCGATAAGGAGCTCTCTAAGGTACTGCCACTACTACCGAGTGATGCGCACTATATATTCTCTGAGGCATCGATTCCAAGGGCGCTGCCAGTGGATGAGTTGATCGAGGCTGCTAGTGCTGCAGGGTTGAGAGGGCAGAGGTCTACCTCTATTGCCGAGGCAGTGGCGGCAGCAAAGCAAATAGCAGGGGTAGATGATATTATCTTTATCGGAGGCAGTACATTTACAGTTGCAGAGGCACTGCCGCAATATTTTGATGCTTAATGTTTTGCAGATAAGCAAATTAATGAGTATCTTTGCAGGGATTTAATAACAAATTTATTATACGACGATGAAGAAAATTTTATTACTACTTTCGGCTCTATGCCTTACCTTTGGATCTTTGAGCTCTTGTTCTCCATCCTATAATGCTGAGGAGATTGATTTTTCAATAGCTCATGCTCCTATCTTTGAGGATAAATTTTACCCTTCACTAGCTCTGTGGAATGCCCATCAAGAGGATCCGAGTGATCTCTTCTATTCTTTCTATATGGTTGTTCCACACGATGGTACCAATGTAAGGATTACCCTAGAGGAGACAGAAATCAGCGAGGAGACTATTATTCAAACAACGCTTGATATAGCCGATGGTGAACTAGGTGAAGACTATCCAGTAGGTGCTATTATGTTAGATGCGGTGATTAAGTGGAAGTACGATGCACTATCGCAGCTAGATCAAAGTGGTACAGTAACCCTTACAGGTATTCTCGATATTGATGGAAATGAGATAAGTAGATTTAACCACATAGTTAAGTATCGTCCAGTGAATGAGTGTATCTTCTCTATTTATGACTCAGAGCTTGAAGAGTGGGAGCGTACAGATGAGATGTTTGCGATGTTCGTAAATGAGGACTATCCAGTAATTGATGAAATTCTTGCAGAGATACTAGCAAAGCATCCATCGCGCTCATTTATTGGAACTCAAGGCACGTACCAAGATATGATTAACCAGCTATATTGGGTTTGGGAGTACTTTGCAGAGAGAGGCACTAGATATAGTAGTATTACTGAGAGCTCAAATGTGAGTAATAACCTAGGCCTACAGTATGTGCGCTTTATCGATCAGACTATTGGTAATAATCAGGCGAACTGTGTTGATGGTTCAGCTCTTCTGTGTTCGATATACCGCAAGATCGGCTTCGATGTTGCTCTAGTGATGCTACCGGGTCACTGTAAGTTTGCAGTGCGTATACCTTATGAGAGGGACTTTGATGGAGATGGTGCAATTGATGATGAGGATGGCTTCTTCTTTGTCGAGAGTACACTAATGGGCAGTGGAGGTGATTATGTTAGTTCATTCCAGAGTGCCTTTAGGGTATATAGTGATGAAGGATTCTATGACCTACTCTATAATGATGAGATTACCGGAATTATATACATAGATGATGCTCGTAGTAATGGTTATATGCCAATTGCGAGATAGTATATATCTTTCTTAAAGAAAAGTAGGGTTCTATATCGAGTGAATTGCGATATAGAACCCTACTTTTCTTTGGTTTAGGTATTAAAGTATGACTTTAGAGCCTCGACGTAGCTGGCAAAGGCAGCTCTACCAATATCGGTAATAGTACAAGATGTGCGAGTCTTCTTCCCTACGAAACCCTTTGTAACTTCAATATAGCCAGCGCTAGCGAGCTTGTCGAGCTGCACGCTAATGTTCCCTGAGGTTGCGCCAGTCTTCTGCTTTATATATGTAAAGTCCGCCTCCTCGACACCCATAAGTATCGAGATGATACCAAGGCGTAGTTCGGAGTGGAGTAGTGGATCTAGTGGTTTAAGCATTGCTCTTGCGTTTTGCGTATAGGTTAAGTTTAACTCCCGGGATTACCATAGTGACTAATGACCATACCGCAAAGATAGTGATATATAACTCTATATTTATCGGTAGTATCATAGAAAATGAGATTATAACCCCTACCATTCCACCAATTCTTAGCGCTCTAAAGTCGATTATCGAACCTGAGATAGCTATACCTATGCTTACTACAAATATCTCGAGGAATGGAATAAGGATTAGTGAACCATAGCTCAGTGGGCTAGGGTTGTCAAGTCCGAATGTTATACCTACTATAATAAGGGGAATAAGGCAGCAAATCGTAAGTATATTGGCAAACAGCTTTGACACTAGGCTATCTATCTTGGTTTTTACTACCTCCTGCTTCTTGAATCTCGAGGTGATTAGTACCGCTGCTATTGGGTTTAGGAACCAAAGCCAGTGGATCAGTGGGTTAAACGAACTTAACTTAAGGGCGATTAGAACTATCAGAGCGGTGGCTATCGTAGTAATACCCCACACTATAAAGTGGTTGCCCATATTGCGACTAAAGTTGTTCTTTGTGTTCTCGATCATCTGAGTTATTAACTCTAGAGAATCCTTTTCGTTGAATTTTGTTTCCATGGCTTATTAAGGTTTATAGGTTATTTTGTTATTGCAAATATAAACAAGTTTATTTTATAAACCAAATAAATCTAAACATTTCTTTTGAGGAATATGTTAGTAGATGGGTGAATTTAACTCAAATTCCCTATTGTCGGTGGGGTATCAAAGCTCTGCGATGTCACCGACAGTAGGGGGAGTGTTGCTGGAGGTGTAATTTTTCGAACTACTTAGCAAATGCCCTTAGCATTTCGATCTCCTCTGGCCACCTTTCGCTCTGTGGAGTTTCGAGTATAAGCGGAATATTATCAAAACGTGGGTCGGAGGCAATGTACTGAAATGGCACAAGCCCTAGCGTTCCCTCGCCTAGTGGTGCGTGTCTATCGACCTTTGAGCCCATAGCCTTCATATCGTCATTTAGGTGCATGCCTCTAAGGTACTTAAAGCCTACAACTCTATCAAACTCCGCCCACGTTGCATCGCAAGCCTCAACGGTTGAGAGGTCATAACCTGCTGAGTATGCGTGGCAAGTGTCGATACATACACCAACTCTGCTCTTATCTTCGACCTGTTCGATAATAGCTGCGAGGTGCTCAAATCTAAATCCAAGGTATGAACCCTGACCTGCTGTATTCTCGATTACCGCGGTAACCCCTTGGGTCTTTGATAGGGTTATATTTAGTGATTCGGCGATTCTTGCGATTGCCTCCTCTTCGCTAATCTTTCCAAGTGTTGCCCCGGGATGGAAGTTAAGGTACTTTAGCCCAAGTTGCTCGCACCTCTGCATCTCATCGAGAAATGCAGCTCTGGACTTTGCGATAGCCTCAGCATCTGGGTTCGCAAGGTTAATAAGGTAGCTATCGTGAGGTAGTATGTGGTCTGCACTGAGTCCGTGCTCCTCGCAATTAGCCTTAAAGCCGTCGATTGACTTCTGTGTTAGGGGAGCTGCTACCCACTGACGTTGATTTTTAGTAAAAAGTGCAAAGGCATTAGCGCCAATGGCTGCGGCTGCTAGTGGCGCATTCTCAACACCACCTGATGCCGATACGTGTGCTCCAAAAAACTTATTTGACATATTTCTTTAATAATTTAGGGGAATAACCGTTTTTAAATTACTCTACGATTTACTACCTTTGCAGTGCAAAGGCCAAACCAATATGAGTAAAATGATACATACAAAGATAGGAAAAATGATGCAAAGACAAACCCTTAGAGCTATATTTATAGTAGCTCTTCTATCTATTTCACTTAGTGCTTCGGGGCAATTTACTATTCGCCCGTCTGCCTCGCCAGAGGTGAGTACTGTGAAGGATTCTGTGGTAATAAATCCCACTCTGGGTACTCTGCCTTCGCAACTTAATATCTATAATGAGGCGTATAGACGCTATGTGGAGCGTGAAACGTTCAAGTATCGCAATAAGTTCTCAATGCGCTCTAGCCTTGGTATTACTCAAACTTCGTTTGATAACTGGGCAGCTGGTGGTACTAACTCATTCTCGGGTAGGGTGTGGGCTAACTTTAAGCATATATATACAAATGAGGAGACGAACTTTAAGATTGAATCTGTCTTCGATGGTGCATATACTATTGTAGTCACAGATGAAGAGGCTAAGAAGAGTGAAGACTACTTTAATATTAGCTCAACGCCTAGCTGGAGAATTGCCGATAACCTCGACTTCTCGGGCTCGATTATTCTAAAGTCTCAATTCACTAATGGCTACGTATCGCCGGGTGATACTATCTTATCATCGGCATTCTTTGCTCCTGCTACAATAACAGTTTCAGCGGGTCTTACATACTCAATCCCTAAGATTAACTTTAAGATATTTGTAGCGCCACTATCGGGTAACGCTACACTTGTGCTGAATCGTGAGCTAGCGGATCAAGGCGCGTATGGTGTTAAGCCCGGCTTTATGACCAAGGAGGAGCTCGGTGCCTTTACTCGTATTGAGTATAGACAGGAGATGTTTAAGAAGAGTACGCTATATGAGACAAAGATCGAGTCATTCTGGAACTACCGTGATACACCTACACTGTGGTGGGAGAATAGACTTTCGTACAAATTAAATAATATCTTTGGAGTGTCGCTCTACGTCAAGGTGCTCTACGATGAGAATGCAACGCCACCACGTGCCGATCAGAATAACTTCTGGCAGGTTAACCAATCGCTTGGCTTTAATCTTACATTCAATATCGAATCTAAGAGCAACGATGGGCCGCTAACGTTCTTCTACTAAGTTTTATCGGTAGAGGTTTTTAATATGAAATTTTAAGGGGAATATCCCCAGCGGCTCCCAGCCTACTCCCCGCCGCCCAAAAGTAGGTTAAGAGATAAAGTTAGAGTATTTCAGCAGAGTCAAGCTAGAGAGATGCAGAGGAGCCAAGCTCGAGAAATTTATTGGGGGACGACGACTCCCCCGAGTCGTCCCCCTCATCTTTGCTCCTTTCAGTCGCTCCGTTTCGGGGTTCGCCTAGTCGTCGCCCCTCGCACAACCTCTATGTTCTCGCTAATGCATAAAGGTGCTTGCTCCGCAAAATAGTTGGGCTTCGCCCCAACCATTTTGTTTTTTGATTTGGATTCGTTCGCCTTTCAGGCTCACTTACTTTT
>CAYJFH010000041.1:0-17234 GCA_964369485.1 uncultured Rikenellaceae bacterium
AATTTCTCTAGCTTGGCTCTTCTGAATTACTCTACTTCTTAACCTACTGTTTGTCTAACAGAGAGTAGGGTATTAGTCGCTAATTATATTATCTATAAGGTAATTACTCCTTTAGGAATGATTTTTGCTTTTAGTTTGAATCCAAACCAAAGTATAAAAAAGGATGAGAACTTACTACACCCTACTACTGCTGCTACTGCTGAGTAGCTGTTGGAGCGAATCTACCCCAATAGAGACTATACGTCCAGTAGAGCTTTCACAAGTAGAACCCCTCGAACTCTACAATAGAGAGTTTATAGGCATCTTCTCGGCCGTGGAGTCGAGCAATCTAGCGCTACCCGTCAGCGGAACATTAGAGCGATTCTTAGTCTCAGAGGGTCAGAGGGTCAAGAAGGGCGATGTTCTAGTGAGACTAAACCCCTCGGACTATCAACTAAAGTATGAGGCGGAGAGGTCGCAGTATCTAACCTCTAAGGCGAACTTTGAGCGCAGTGAAAGGCTGCTGGAAAGGGGCGCAATATCTGTGCAGGACTATCAAATCGCTACCTCAAACTACGAGGCGAGTAGGGCTAGGTATCTCTATGCCCAAGATGAACTTAACAATACTGCTCTACGTGCGCCATATAGCGGTTCGGTGGAGGTAAAGTATGTCTCGGACTATGCCGAGGTGGTTGCAGGGCAGAGCCTCTGTAAGTTAATTGACCCCAATATCCTAGAGGTAGACTTTACACTTCCCCATAGCGACTTCGCACTCTCGAGGCTAAAGAGTGGCTACTATATTGTGGTCGATAGCCACCCGAGTAGAAAATTTAGCGCATCGGTGAGCGAGGTAGTCGATGCCTCTATAGATGGGGCAGGCGTTCCCGTAACCCTTACCATTACTGATCCAGAGTTCTCTGCCAAGGAGCTAGGTTTGATATCTGGCGTGGGCTGTAGAGTACGAATTGAGGTCGATAGTGACCTTACTAAGAGTGGCTATACTGTAATTCCACTTAGAGCACTCCGTAGTAGCCCGACTAACTCTAACCATAGAGCAGTGTGGCGTTATAGTACCCAAGACTCAACTGTGAACCTCTGTGAGGTAACCACAAGCGAACTATTCGGCGAGGACCATATAATCGTAAGTAGTGGGCTAGAGCCAAATGATATGGTTGTAAGTGCTGGGATATATAGCCTAGAGGAGGGTCAAAGAGTTAAACCATTATAGAGCGAAGCGATGAATATAGCTAAATTCTCACTATCCAACCCCAAGGTACTATACTTCTTCTTTGCTATACTACTATTCGGTGGGGTTATATCCTTCAACTCACTAGAGAAGAAGGAGGATGCGCCATTTGTAATCAAACAGGCGGTCATAACAGTCAGCTACCCCGGTGCCACGGCAAGTGAGGTAGAGGAGCTAATAGTAGAACCTATCGAGCGTGAGGTTCAGACCCTAACGGGTATCTATAAGATAAACTCAGATGCCTACTACTCTAGCTGTAAGATAATAGTAGAGCTCGACCCTGCAACCCCTGCCTCTGAGATTCCCCAGCGGTGGGATGAACTGAGGCGCAAGACCCTAACGATACAGAGTTCGCTACCGAGCGAGGCCTCAACAATACGAGTGAGCGATGACTTTGGCGATGTCTTTGGTATATACTATGGACTTCGTGCCGATGAGGGCTTCTCGCAGAGGGATCTAAGGTATTGGGGCGAATTTATAAAGCGAGAGCTCTCTACCCTCGATGGCGTGCAGAAGGTTGCACTCTTTGGAACTCAGCGTGAGGTGGTAAATATCTTTATTCCACTCAGCACACTTGCCTCAATGAGGCTATCACCTAACGACCTAGCGCAGAGCCTCTCGGCACAGAATACACTAGTGGCAACGGGAGTTAAACGTGCAGGGGTACAGAACCTAACGATCAATGCCGATGGGGGTTATAAGTCACTAGAGGATATATCCTCACAACTAATTACAACGCCGAGCGGTACTCAAATTAGGCTCGGTGATATAGCGACTATAGAGTGGGGCTATTTGACCCCTGCAACCTCCCTATTTAAAGTAGATGGGAGCGAGGCAATAGCCTTTGGCATCTCTACCCAACTAGGCTACGATGTGGTAAAGAGTGGGGCGGCGGTTAGCTCTAGACTTCAGGAGTTGGAGTCGCAAATTCCAATTGGTATAGAGGTAGTACCCCTATACCTCGAAGATGAGATTGCTAGCGAGGCAAATGCGGGCTTTATCCTTAACCTTATGGAGTCGCTATTGATAGTCATTGCGGTGATACTACTAGTGATGGGGTGGCGTGCAGGGCTGCTTATAGGCTCTTCGCTACTATTCTCGATTGGCGGTACTATGCTACTTATGTTAGTGCTTGGTACTGGACTAAATAGAACATCGCTGGCAGGCTTTATCATTGCTATGGGTATGTTGGTAGATAATGCAATTGTAGTTAGCGATAATGCACAGCAGAATATTAGGCGAGGGATGTCGCGCCGAGATGCACTAATACGTGGAGCGACCGATCCACAGTGGGCACTTCTAGGGGCAACGATTATAGGTATATGTTCATTCTTACCGCTATACCTAGCTCCTTCGGCTACAGCCGAGATTGTAAAGCCTCTATTTATTGTCCTTGCCCTCTCGCTATCGCTTAGTTGGCTCTTGGCACTAAGTCAGACCCCAATCTTCGGAAATTTTATTCTTAAGTCTAAAGATGATAAGAGTCAGAGCAAAGAGCCGTACTCTGGTAGGTTTTATAGTGCATTTCGCTCTATGCTAAGGGCTCTAATTAAGTGGAGGTGGGTAACAGTTAGTGCCACAGTGGTGCTATTCTTCGCTTCGCTCTATATCCTATCTATATCGCCTCAGAGCTTCTTTCCCTCTATGGATAAGCCATACTTTAGGGCAGACTGTATATTGCCAGATGGATACTCGATATATGACACCGAGGAGCAGATGGATAGATTCTCCGAGTGGTTACGCTCGCAGAGCGAAGTTAAACGAGTCTCGATGAGCGTGGGTAGCTCACCACTTAGGTACTACTTAGCTAGTACTTCGATTGGCCCAAAGTCAAGCGTGGGTAATCTGCTAGTTGAGCTCTATGACTCTGAGCATAGTGCCGAGGTGGAGCGAAGGGCGGCGATATGGGCGAGGGAGAACCTGCCCGATATGTTGGTTAGAAGCTCACTATTTAAACTATCGCCAGCAGTTGAGGCGACTATAGAGATCGGCTTTATGGGTAGTAGCATCGATACGCTACAGAGCCTTGCAAATAGGGCAGTGGAGATAATGAAGAGGTGCTCGCTAGTAGGAGATGTGCGTAGTAGTTGGGGCAACCGTGTGGCGGTACTCTCACCGCACTACTCCCAAGTCGATGGGGCGAGTGCGGGGGTTACACGCACCTCAGTTGCGCAATATACAACGCTCTCAACCTCGGGTATTGCAATCGGGGAGCTCCGTAGTGGCGATATTCTTATACCTATACTACTAAAGGATGCAGCTATAGATAACTTCAACCTCGCAAACCTAGGCTCTACCCCAGTGGTATCCTCGCGGGGTGATGTAGTGCCAATGGGTCAAGTGTTAGATACCATAGTGACAGATTATGAGTGGAGCTCGATTCGTCGCTATAATCGCTCACGAGTGGTCAAGGCGCAGTGCGACCCACTACTCGGAGCAAATAGTGCTGAGGCATATAGCGAGGTATATAGTGCAGTCTACTCAGAGATGGAGAGTACTCTGCCCGAGGGCTATAGTATGAAGGTCTTTGGCGAGCAGGAGAACCAAGAGGATAGCAACGCCGCCCTAGCGGAGAATATGCCGCTAACATTTATTATAATATTTGTAACTCTACTTCTGCTATTTAGGAACTATAGCTCACCGCTGATTATCCTTGCTATGCTGCCGCTAATCCTTATAGGTGTGGTGGCGGGGCTATCGCTGAGTGGTAAGAGCCTCGACTTCTTCGCAATTCTTGGTCTGCTAGGTCTAATTGGTATGAATATCAAGAATGCAGTGGTACTCATTGAGCAGATAACCCTCAACCTAAACGAAGGTAAGCTCTCGAAGGTAGATGCAGTAGTTGAGGCTACAACATCTAGGATTGTGCCGGTGGTTATGGCATCGGGAACTACAATTCTGGGTATGTTACCTCTACTACCCGATGCACTATTTGGGGGTATGGCTGCAACGATTATGGGTGGATTGCTCGTCTCTACGCTGCTCACGATCCTGATTCTACCAGTTACCTTCTGTATAGTTCGCTTTAGGTCTTTACGTTAAAAAATATGATACAATGAAAAGGGTATTAATACTTCTACTATCAATATCGCCATCGATGGCGCAAGTTCCACTATCTATGGAGCAGTGTCGAGATATGGCGCTAAGTAGTAGTGAAAACTATGAGATAAGTCAGAGGCAGGTAGATATATCTACCTTTAAGTATAGGGAGTCCAATAGTGCTCGCCTCCCATCGCTAGACCTTGCAGCTAGTGCGGCATATAGTATGTGGGATAGTGAAGATAAGCAGCAGGGGCTCAGAGACTATAATTACGGTGCATCGCTTATCCTCTCCCAGCCGATATATAGTGGCGGAGGGCTAATTAGTAGTAGTAGAGCAGCGAAGCTCGCAATATCTCAGAGCGAATTAGAGTCCCAAAGGTTAGCTCAAGAGGTGATATATAACGCCTCGCAGGCATACTACCTGCTACTTGCCACTCGCGATAAGCTCCAAGCCACAGAGGACTATGTCGAGATTGTGGAGAGACTATACGCCATTATTAAGATTAGATATAGCGAGGGCTATATCTCAAGGAGCGATGTATTGATGGTAGAGACAAGGCTCAATGAGGCAGATCTTCAGCGCCTCACTGCCCAAAGGGCATACTATGGAGCACTTAGTAATCTGAACTATCAAGTGGGTAGTGAGGAGCTTACGGAGTACATCTTGGTAGATAGTATGGCAACTCCAGTGTCACTACCTAAGACTGAGAGCCTAGAGTATGCCCTAGAGAATCGTGGTGACTATAGGGCGCTACACCTTGCCAGTGATATAGATAGTATCGATATTACTATATCTCGGGCGGCATTTAACCCTACGCTATCTCTGGAGCTTAGCGGTAACTACGGTACTCCGACACCAAATGCAATTGGAGTGAGGGATCAGCACTATGGCACTGCACAGCTGAGCCTATCGGCTCCGATATTTAACTTCGGGGCTAGGGGTAAGCGAGTGGCACAGGCAAAGCTACAACGCACTATCTCCGAGCTCGATATCTCAAGGAGCCACTCAGATATTGCCTATGAACTTCAGAGTTCACTCATTGAGCTCCATCAGAGCTATAGTGAGGTGCAGCTATCGATTGAAAATAGGCGCATAGCCGATGAAAATCTATCGCTCAGCACATTTAGTTATCAGGAGGGTAAGCTCCCGATTCTCGATGTACTATCGGCTCAACTATCGTGGATAAGTGCCAATATCTCATCTATTGAGAGCCTATATGACTACTATAGTGCACTGAACTCTTATGAGCTGGCGGTAGGAAATATCCAAAAATAAGAGTACCTTTGTGGCGAAAATTAGAAAGAAATATAGTCACATAAGGGTTAAGATATGAAGAGTCAACTACTAGGTCTAAGTAATGAGGAGCTAACCACCACTGTAACCGAACTAGGTATGCGCCGCTTTGTTGGGGCTCAAATTGCCGATTGGTTATATAAGAAGGGGGCTAAGGACTTCTCGGATCTAAAGAATATCTCAAAGCAGAGCATAGAGAGTCTATCGAATAGCTATGAGATTGGCCGAAAGGGTTATAGCGAGTCGGTGACATCGGTCGATGGTACTCGAAAGTACCTATTTGAGACCTCTAGGGGCAACAAGATTGAGAGTGTATATATCCCGTCGGAGGGCTCTAAGACGCTATGTATCTCTTCGCAGGCTGGATGTAGAATGGGGTGTAGATTCTGTATGACGGCTCGCCTCGGATTCCTCGAACACCTACCTGCAAGTGAGATTCTAAACCAAGTACTATCGGTCGATGAGAGTTCGGAGCTTACCAATATAGTCTTTATGGGTATGGGCGAGCCGATGGATAATATAGACGAGGTGCTGCGTGCTTGTAGTGCACTGACCTCGCCGTGGGGTATGGGTTGGTCGCCAACTCGTATTACAGTCTCTACTATCGGGGTATATGATTCACTAAAGCGACTACTAGAGGAGTCGAAGGTGCATATCGCAGTTAGTCTCCATACGCCATTTGCCGAGGAGAGGCTATCACTGATGCCATCTGAGAAGAAGAATCCACTATCTGCAACGCTCGACCTACTAAAGACCTACGACTTTACACACCAACGTAGAGTTAGCTTTGAGTATATCCTATTTAAGGGTCTAAATGATACAGATAGACATATCGAAGAGCTAGTAAGGGTGCTTAGACCTATTAAGGGTTGTAGAGTTAACCTAATACGCTTCCATCAGATACCAGATAGCCCGCTGCAGGGCACAGACCCTAAGCGCATTAAGGAGTTTAATACCGCACTAAATGATGCTGGTATTCGTACAACTACCCGTAGCTCAAGGGGCGAAGATATATTAGCGGCCTGTGGAATGTTAGCAGCAAAGAGTGTGAATAACAAGTAATTTTTGGCACCTCCCTAGGGTTTGAAGTCCTCATTTACTCATAGTAAACTGCGGTTTCACCCCCTTTCGCGGAGCCCCAAAACTGACTAGTTAGTTACCCTCTCTATAGTTATCTCAACTTCGTCCACCTTACCATCTAGGGTCTCGGCCTTGATGGTATTTACTCCCCTCTCAAGTGTACAGCTATTGAATGTAAATGTACCGAATCCATCGTTACCCTTTGTCTCTAGCTCAGTGCCATTGATAGATAGCGTTACGCTGTCTGATGGTGAGAATACCTTGATATTCTGAATATTATTCTGCCTCTTGGTGTGTCGTCTTGAGGTGATATATACAAAGCTATCCTCCTTGTTCCAGTTAGCCTTATAGAAGTAGTAGGCATCCTTCTTTGTGCCTCTATCGAAGGTTACTAGCCCTAGATCCGAAATACCAGCTCTGCCTCCCTGTCTTAGGTGAGCAGCCCCCCAGTCGAACATACTACTAATAAATGTACCCCAGAAGTATCCCTTGCCTGCAATTGAGCGGTAGTACTGCTCGTGTAGGTAGGTTTGGTACTCCTCTGGGTGCCAGTAGCTCTCCACTACGGGCTTTACGGGGTTATCCTCGTGTTGGTAGATACTAGCCCCTGCGCCATACTCCGATATAGCGACCTTTAACCTTGGCCACTCACCCCTAACGCTCTTCGCCCACTGTGCAATATCACTTGCAAGGCCTGAGTTCCAACCTAAGTATTGGTTAAATCCTATTAGGTCAGTAGCGAAGTTAATCTGCCCATCTTGGTTGCTAGCCCCTACAGTTAGTAGAGCAGGAGCCTCGTCCTTGGCAATTGTATTTAGTAGCTTAATGTAGTTTAGTGGGTCGTCGCCACGCTGGTCAATCTCGCTAAATAGCCCTAGGAATATAAATGATGGGCTGTTGAAGTTCTGAGCTATCAGCTCTTGCAGCTGCCTCTGTCCATTCTCTTGGAACTCCTCGCTGCTATTATATCCAGAGTCACGGAACTTACCCGGGCCAACAAATGGAATCTCGCTCCATACCAATATACCTGCCCTGTCGCATAGCTCCATAAAGTAGCTGTTCTGAGGGAAGTAGCTTAGGCGCACGGCATTAGCCCCCATCTCCTTGATGATCTCTAGGTCTCTGTGGTGTTGCTCATCATACATTGCGCTACCTAGCATAGCGATATCCTCGACTCTATTTACACCACGCACGGGATACTCCTTGCCGTTGAGCATAAACTTATTATCGCTATTTACACTATAGTACCTCAGTCCAAATTGTTGCGAGGTGCTATCCTTTGTAGCAGTGCCACTCTGTGCCGATAGTGCTAGAACCTCCACTCTATATTGGTGTGGGTCGATGGTTCCGTTCCAGAGCCTTGGCGACTGTATGGTTACTGCCCAGTGTGGCTCTATCTCGCCCTTGATGCCGATCTTTATGCTCTTCTGCATACTGTCAATGGCAACTCCACTACCATCTAGTAGCTTCATACGTAGATCTACATAGCTCCCCGATGGTCCTTCGATTGCCGTTGAGATATTTACCGAAGCCTTATTATGGTTTACTGTCATAGGCGTTACCTTTACGCCATTTGTGGCATAGTCGGTGTGTGAGATATGTACATTTGGAGTTACAATCATCTCTACATCTCTATATATACCACCGTACATATTGAATCCACCGATAAGAGGCATAATATCTAGGTTGCGGGCATTACTAACCCTTACCCATAGGGTATTGGTGCCGCTAAAGTTTAGGTATGAGGTGACATCGAACCCAAAGGCGGTATAGCCACCCTTGTGCGAGCCAACTCTATGGCCATTAACATAGACCTCAGCGCTCTGATTTACACCCCCGAAGCGTATATATACGTGCTTCTTACCTGCCCAACTAGGGTCAATCGATAACTTATATAGGTAGTTGCCGAGTCCACGGTGGTAGTCTGCCTCGCCTGCTAGAGCATCGAGATTCCACGTATGTGGAATGTTTATAGCCTCTCTATTGTCGGCTCTTTCGGTGAGCTCCCACCCTGCCGAATAGCTCCAACCCCTATTAATATTGTGCACCTCCCTCTGGCCGTATAGCTCAGTGGTGGTAAGTGTTACTGCTGCAATAAGTAGTATAGTGTTAATTATTCTTCTCATTATTCTATGTGTTGAATAGTAAATATCTCTGAAATTCTCTCTCTTAGTGCCTCTAGGGCTAGCGGTATATCCCACTGCTCGCGGCTGTCGGTGATATAGTTCGATATGGCACGTATCTGTAACGGGCGTACACCTCGACTCTTAGCTGCGGCAAAGAGTGCAACCCCCTCCATGGTCTCTATATCGGAGCTATCCTCCACTAGTGGTGTGCAGGCAGTAGTGACCGTTCGTCCACTTGCGGGCCTTAGTTCAGTGATAGCCTCATAGCTATAGCTTATAGAGTTAAATTTAATGAACTTCCCCTCCTCGACTCTATACGCTCCGAGGTCTGCCTCATAGTCCGAGGTGACCTCCACCACATCCCCAATACTTAGCTCTCGCTTTACTGCCCCTGCTATGCCAATCTGTACGACTAGCTCAGGGGAGTGCTCCTCGATGGCACGTAGTGTATTTAATGTGGTGTTAAGCGTGCCAATACCAGTAAGTGCCGTTGCAAAGTGGGTGCCATAGAGCTCACGCACTACCCTTAGCTCCATCTCTGTTGCAGCTAAAAATAGTACCCTTTGGACATTTTGGCAGTTTTTGGCAGTTATTTTCACCATAGTTCTATTACTTATAACGTATCAACGGACAAAATTACTCAATTTTTGGCTAAAAAATCTGATGGCATAGAAATTGTTGAAAAAAAGTAATGTGAAGAGAAACTAAAAAAGATTAATAAAATAAGTAATAATATAAAAATTTAAAGTAAACAATGGGAAAAATTATTGGAATTGACCTTGGCACAACAAACTCTTGTGTTTCGGTAATGGAGGGCAACGAGCCTGTAGTAATCACAAATAGCGAAGGACACCGCACAACGCCATCTATCGTGGCATTCGTAGGTGACGAGCGCAAAGTAGGTGAGCCTGCTAAGCGTCAAGCTATCACAAATCCAACTAACACTATCTTCTCTATTAAGAGATTTATGGGTGAGAGTTACGATCAAGTATCAAGAGAGATTGGCCGAGTTCCTTACAAAGTAGTTAAGGGCGCAGGTAACACTCCACGTGTACTTATCGAGGGAAGAGAGTACTCTGCACAGGAGATCTCTGCAATGACACTTCAAAAGATGAAAAAGACTGCTGAGGAGTACCTTGGCCAAGAGGTAACTGAAGCGGTTATCACCGTTCCTGCTTACTTCAGCGACTCACAGCGCCAAGCAACTAAAGAGGCTGGCGAGATCGCAGGTCTAACAGTTAAGCGTATTATCAACGAGCCAACAGCAGCAGCGCTTGCTTATGGCCTTGATAAGAAGGATAGCGACCAGAAGATCGCAGTATTTGACCTTGGTGGTGGTACATTCGATATCTCGATCCTAGAGCTAGGTGACGGTGTATTCGAGGTTAAGAGTACAAATGGTGATACGCACCTTGGTGGTGACGACTTCGACCAAGTTATCATCGACTGGATGGCAGAGGACTTCCAAGCTAAGTTTAACCTAGATCTACGTAAAGATCCTATGGCACTTCAACGCCTAAAAGAGGCTGCTGAAAAGGCTAAAGTTGAACTTTCGAGCTCTACATCGACTGAGATCAACCTACCATACATTATGCCAGTAGATGGTATGCCTCAGCACCTTGTACTAACACTTACACGTGCTAAGTTCGAGCAACTAGCCGACTCGCTAATTCAGGCAACTATTCGCCCTTGTGAGGCTGCTCTTCGTGATGCAGGTCTATCGGCAAGCGATATCGATGAGGTTATCCTAGTGGGTGGTTCGACTCGTATCCCTGCGATCCAAGAGGTTGTTCAGAAGTTCTTTGGCAAGGCTCCATCGAAGGGAGTTAACCCAGACGAAGTAGTAGCAGTTGGTGCTGCAATCCAAGGCGGTGTACTTACAGGTGAGGTTAAGGACGTACTTCTACTAGACGTTACTCCACTATCACTAGGTATCGAGACTCTAGGTGGCGTTATGACTAAACTTATCGACGCAAATACAACTATCCCAACTCGTAAGAGTGAGACATTCTCGACTGCATCGGACAACCAACCATCTGTACAGATTCACGTTGTACAGGGTGAGCGTCAAATGGCGAGAGATAACAAGTCTCTAGGACAGTTCCACCTTGACGGTATCCCAGCAGCTCCACGTGGAGTACCTCAAATCGAGGTGACATTCGATATCGATGCTAACGGTATCCTAAATGTTTCGGCTAAGGATAAGGGTACTGGTAAGGAGCAGAAGATCCGTATCGAGGCTAGCTCTGGTCTAAGCGACAGCGAGATCCAACGTATGCGCGACGAGGCTAAGGCTAACGAAGAGAGCGACAAGAAGGAGCGTGAGAGAATCGATAAGATCAATGGTGCAGATGCAGCGATCTTTGGCTCAGAGAAGCAACTTAAAGAGTATGGTGATAAGATCCCAGCAGAGAAGAAAGCTGCTATCGAGTCTGCACTAGAGAACCTTAAGACTGCACACAAAGATGCTAATATCGAGAATATCGATAAGTACTCAGCAGAGCTTAACGAGGCTTGGCAAGCAGCATCGCAGGATATGTATGCTGATCAAGGCGCTGGTGCACAGGGTGGCGCTCAAGGTGGTGCCCAAGGTGGAGCACAAGGCGGAGCCGACGAACCTCAAGACGTAGAGTTTGAAGAGGTAAAGTAATTTGATACGACCTCCCCAAAGTAGTGGGGATAGATAATATGAGAAGGGGGTTATTGGCTAAGTATTAGCCAATAACCCCCTTTTGTATATTAAACAATATATTTGGTGCAATATTTGATTGATAAAAATATTATATCAAAAAAGACTAGTGAATTTTTGGAATTAACGTATTAACTACGTATATTTACATCGAGAATCCCTAAAAATCAAACCATTGTGGTTGAATTAATCATTATAATAGTCATTCTGTCAATTGTGGCGTTGATAGTACGCTCTAACTCACGTAAGAATTCGTGGCTTAGGGTGAACTCTATTAGTGGGGGTAGAGTTAAGTTATACACTGACCATACACACCACTTTAAGGCGATAATAAATAATGCCCCCGAGACTATCTCTGTTGAGGTCTGTGATACTCAGGGTAGGGTACTCTCGAAGAAAATGGTAGATAGTCATTGCTATATTAGCAATGCATCGCTCTGCGAGGAGTTACCCACAGGGCACTATATCTTTAATATCAAGAATAGAACTGAATCATTCAGTAGGCAGCTACACGTGAGTTCTAACCTATCGAAGGAGCTACGTGTGCGCAGAAGACTAAAGTAAGTAGCGTAGTAGTAGGCCGTAGTTAGTAATCGGAAGTGATGCTCTATGGCAGTGGCGTGCACGCCTAACTATCGGCGCAGAGCCAACCATACAGCCCCCGCACTGAACTGCTAGTCCATATGGTGAGAGGTCTTTTGGTAGCATATCTCGTCCACTGATAATATCGAACTGCACCTCAAAACCTAAGTGTTTACTCAGTAACTTAGGTATCTTTACGCGTCCAATATCGTCACAACTCACCCCGTGAGAGCAGTGCTCAATAAGTAGCAATTTCTTATCGCTCGTTAGGCTATCGACTGCCTTTAATCCCTCGCTGTATAGCTCCTTGTCGCCACGCTGCTGGGCAAGTAGTATGCTAAAAGATGTAAGTTCAATACCTTCGGGTACTAGTGGAGTGACCTCGGCAAATGCTTGGGAGTCGGTAACTACTAGCTGCGGGCTATACCTCTTGAGTGCGCTCTCTAGCTCCCCGACCTGCACAACTACTGCTGTAGCTCCAATATCGAGTGCAGCACGGATTGCCTGAACCTGAGGGAGGATAAGCCTACCTGCTGGTGCTTCGCTATCGATTGGGCATACTAGTACAACGACCTCGCCACCTTGTAGTCTACCCTCAAAGAGGTGCGGAAGGGGGCGAATCTCACGCTCTAGTGTGCAGCGAATCTCTGTGAGCAGATCCTCGATAATATATCCCCTTTGAACTAGAATAACGGGAGCATCTATACGATCTATAAAGTCCCTTTCGAGGCTATCGGGCTCACCTTTAGTGGTGATAAAGAGTGCTAGATCAACTTCGGTTGTAACTGCCTTGCTCTTGGCTATACGCTCTGCCCCTAGTGGAGAGTCATCGTCTATGCCAGCAGTATCTATAAAGGTTACTGCGCCATAGTCCAAAAGTTCATAGCCACGGCGCACGGGGTCAGTAGTCGTGCCCCTCTCTTGCGATACAATTGCCACATCTTGACCCGTCAGGGCGTTAAGTAGTGTGCTCTTTCCTGCATTAACCCTTCCAAATATTCCAATCTTTGCTTTCATATAACTCTCTTCTACACTTATTTCCTAAAAATTTAACAATAGAGCCTAACGTCCTCGGCTGTGATATGCGATGGATCTTTGCTTAGAATCACCAGTCGCTCTACGCAGTTGCGTAGCTCTCTGATATTTCCAGTCCAAGCCATCTGTGAGAGGTGCTCTAGCGCCTCGGGACTGATGGTCGATTTTGACCTTGATTGATCCTCGCAGACTAACTTTAGGAAGTGCTCAACTAGGAGTGGTATATCTTCGCGCCTCTGATTTAGCGCTGGAATCTCAATACGAATTACACTGAGTCGGTGGTATAGGTCCTCCCTAAAGCGCCCTTCGGCAATTTCGGTTAGTAGATTCTTATTCGTAGCGGCAATAACACGCACATCGACCGATATATCTGTATCGCTACCTACCCTTGAGACCTTATTCTCTTGGAGGGCACGAAGTACCTTGGCCTGCGCTGATAGGCTCATATCGCCAATTTCGTCTAGGAATATTGTGCCGCCTTCAGCCTGCTCGAACTTACCCTTACGCTGCTTTACAGCTCCCGTAAATGAGCCCTTCTCGTGGCCAAATAGTTCGCTCTCGATAAGTTCGCTAGGAATTGCAGCGCAGTTTACCTCCACAAATGGTCTATTGCCACGCGCTCCACTGAGGTGGATAAGGCGTGCCGCTAGCTCCTTGCCTGTGCCATTACTGCCTGTGATTAGTACTCTTGCGTCTGTCTGTGCTACACGCTCGATAAGGGAGTGAACCTCCATTATTGCAGGGGATTTTCCTATAATGGTAACGCCCTTGGCACGGTGTAACTTCTTGCGTAGCGTTCTATTCTCCCTGATAAGCTCGCCACGTTGCAGTGCGCCAGTCACCGATGCTAGTACTCGATTAAGGCTAATAGGCTTCTCGATAAAGTCAACAGCTCCGAGCTTTAGGCACTCTACCGCAGTGCTGATAGAGCCGTGTCCCGATATCATAATAACGGGTATTTCGGGGTGCGACTCCATAAGTTTGCCAAGGAGTTCAACGCCGCTGATACCCTCCATCATTATATCGCTGATTATTAGATCAACAGCGTGGCTTTCGACAATGGATAGCGCCTCCTCGCCAGAGCTCGCCTTTAGGCAGGTATGGCCATCGGGGGTGAATATCTCCTCTAGTATATTTCGGATGCTACGTTGGTCATCTACGATTAGAATTTGGCTCATCTTTTCTTCTGTTTTTGGGGCTGGATTATTACTCGCTATACTACACCTGTGTAGAGTGTAAATTAGTGATTTATGCAAAAAATGTACTAAAAATGCAGTAAATGTTTTTTTTCTTCTCAAAGATATAGTATTTTTGTTTAAAGTTATTCTCTTTGTGGCAGAAAAGTTGAAAATTTACACCCCAATAATTAATCTAAAGGTGCTGTGGGTGTGGAGAGTAGAGCAGGGAGGATTAATCTTTTTTATAAAGAGCAAGGCAATAACTATATTACTATGAAAGCAACAACGCTAAATGTGCCACTACTGCTGCCTGAATATGGCAGAAATGTTCAGAAGATGGTACACTACCTACTGACAATCGAAGATAAGGATGATAGAAACCATCAGGCTAAAATTGTGATAGCCACAATGGCAAATGTCTACCCACACGCAAAGCGAGATACCCCCGAGTTTCGCAATATGCTCTACGACCATCTATTTATGATCTCGGGTTTTCAACTAGATATCGATTGTGAGTTTGAGCAACCGACACCAGCGCAATTCTCGCCAGTACCAGAGCGCCTTCCATACTCTCAGCAGGGTATCGTGCGCAAGCAGTACGGCTCGATTGTGCCAAGGGTAGCGCGTGAGATCGCTAAGATAGAAGACCCTGAGCAGCAAAGAGCGTTAGCAATTAACTTGGCAAAGTTTATGCGCCAAAAGTCATATGACTATAACCAAGAGTTCCCATCTGACGAGCTGATAATAGCCGACCTATTCGATATGAGCAATGGCCACATAGAGCTAGATGCCTCTATTTTCGAGGGTTCACAGCTAAATACCCACAGATCTAAACAGAGTGGACAGAAGGGACGAGCGCCCCAAAAGGGAGGAAATAATAAACAACGCCACAACGGCGGTAAAGTTAAGAAGCACTAAAATTAAAACCTAGACTATTATATTATGGCTGTATTTGAAGTAACGGGAGGATGCCCACTTTCGGGCGAAATTACCCCTCAAGGTGCTAAGAACGAGGCACTTCAAATTCTCTGTGCAGTACTACTAAGCCCAGAGAGAATTGTGATTGATAATATCCCTGAGATTATCGATGTAATGCAGTTGATAGACCTGCTAGGTAAGCTAGGGGTTAGGGTTGAGAGGCTCGGTAAGGGCTCATATAGCTTCGAGGCCGAGAATATCGATCTGGAGTATATGCAGAGTGCAGAGTTTAGATACCTTGCCTCGAGACTTAGAGGCTCGGTGATGATTATCGGCCCACTACTTGCTCGCTTCGGCTGTGCATATATGCCAAAGCCGGGTGGTGATAAGATTGGCCGCCGTAGACTAGATACTCACTTCCTAGGATTCGAGAGGCTGGGCGCTGAGTTTAACTTCGATACTGACGATAAGTTCTACACAGTATCGGCTCCCTCAGGCCTTCAAGGTAAGTATATGCTCCTTGATGAGGCCTCGGTAACGGGTACTGCAAATGTCGTTATGGCGGCAGTGCTTGCTAAGGGTACAACCACAATATACAATGCAGCGTGCGAACCGTACCTTCAACAACTCTGTAGAATGCTTGTGAGGATGGGAGCAAAGATCTCTGGCATCGCCAGCAACCTACTAACTATCGAGGGCGTTGAGTACCTAGGTGGAACAACCCACAGAATGCTGCCAGATATGATCGAAATTGGTAGCTTTATCGGACTTGCGGCCATGACTCGCTCAGAGATTACCATCAAAGATGTAGCATTCGATGAGCTAGGGATTATCCCTGCACAGTTCCGTAGACTAGGTATTAAGATGGAGCGTAGAGGCGACGATATATATATTCCACAACAAGATAGCTATGAGATTGAGAGCTTTCTGGATGGTTCGATTATGACCATTGCAGATGCACCGTGGCCGGGGCTAACTCCCGACCTACTCAGTATATTCCTAGTTGTGGCTACTCAGGCTAAGGGCTCGGTACTTATCCACCAAAAGATGTTTGAGAGTAGACTATTCTTTGTCGATAAACTAATAGATATGGGGGCTCAGATTATTCTCTGCGACCCACACCGTGCTACAGTCATTGGCCATAACCACGCTATGCAGCTACGTGCAACGAGGATGACATCGCCAGATATTCGTGCTGGTGTGGCTCTACTTATCGCTGCGCTGAGTGCAAAGGGTGTTAGTACAATTGAGAATGTTGAGCAGATCGATAGAGGATACCAAGATATTGATGTTAGGCTTGCAGCGCTAGGAGCACAGATTAAGAGACTTTAACAGTTATTATATGGGCGGAGACTCATTTAGCTTTAAGAACTTTACAGTAAAGCAATCCATGAGTGCCATGAAGGTTGGCACCGATGGAATAATACTCGGCGCTTGGGCTGAACCAAGTGGCACGGTAGACCATATCCTAGATATAGGAGCTGGTACTGGACTTATTGCCCTAATGTTAGCCCAAAGGTTTCCAGAGGCAAGGATCGATGGTGTTGAGATAGATGCCAATGCCGCTGTGGAGGCCACAGATAATGCCAAGGCTAGCCCGTATGGGTGTAGAGTAGAGGTTAAATGTTGTGACTTTCAGAATTTTAGCGCTGATTGTGCTCGTAAGTATGAATTGGTGGTGAGCAACCCTCCCTACTTCGATGGTAGCTATAAATCTACAGATAGCCAGCGTATGGCTGCCCGCCACCGTGAGTCACTCCCCTTCGAGGAGCTAGTAGATGGCGTTCTAAGGGTGCTGTGCCCAAGCCAAGGTAAGTTCTTTGTTATACTTCCAGCCGTTGATGCAGGTAAGTTTATCAAAATCGCACATAGAAGAGGGCTGTACTGCCACTCTACACTAGAGGTGATCCCTCGAGTGGGTAAGAGTGTGAAGAGGGTAGTGGCTGAGTTTTCGACCGATATTGCCACAGAGATCACAGTTCATAGCCTTACTATTATGGACGAGCTACACTACACCGAGGAGTTTAAGAGCCTAACTAGCGATTTTTATCTAAGGTTTTAGGGT
>CAYJFH010000042.1:0-16836 GCA_964369485.1 uncultured Rikenellaceae bacterium
TATGAAATATGAGAGTAAACAGCAGGTGGCAACTGTGCCAGCGGCTGTTCTATATACTGCGCTAGGGAACTTCGAGAACCTAACCCCGATGCTTAAAGATAAGGTCGAGGAGTGGGAGGCAACTGTAGATACCTGCTCGTTTAAGGCACAAGGCTTTACTATGTCACTTATGATGGATCGTGAGGCGATGGAGGAGCAGAGCTCTGAGGCAGAGGGTAGATATACCATCAAGGTTATTGCCGCTGAGTCGCCAATACCATTTGCTATATGGCTACAACTCAAAGGGGTTGCGCCATATGAGACACGCCTAAGGGTAGTGGCCGAAGTGGAGCTAAATATGATGTATAGAATGATGATAGGCTCTAAACTGCAGAAGGCTGTCGATCAAATCGCACAGCAGATCGCCGATGGCGTTAGTGGTAGAGTACCTAGTCAGCCAGTAGATCTAAAGTAAAGATGGTAAGGAAGTTTTTAGTTATAGCCGCTCTGTTGATAGTAGTGGTGCAGGGCTATGCGCAGAGATCTGTGCAGAGTCCAGTGAGCGCACTTGTTGACCGTATAGATAGGGGGGCATCTAAGGACTTTCACTTCGAGATTACAGACCCAACCTCGCCCGAGGACTTCTTTGAGATTGGCCGCAAGGGTGGCAAGGTCTCGGTTGTGGGTAATAGTTGGCTGAGTGTGGCCACAGGGCTTAATTGGTACCTACGCCACTATGCAAAGGTGCAGGTCAGTTGGGATAATATGAACCCATCTTTGGAGTACCTTCCGCTACCTGCAAAGGTCGAGAGGCACTCTACAGATAAGCTATCGAGATACTACCTTGCCGCTGGTTCGGCTAGCCATAGCACTGCCTTTTGGAGCAAGGGACGCTGGCAAAAGGAGGTAGATATTATGGCTCTTCACGGTATAAATATGCCGCTGATTACCCTAGGGGCTACCTACCTATGGCGTGAGACTATGTTAGAGGCTGAGTATAGTGCCGAAGAGTTAGTAGATGCCATACCGCACCCTGCATATGAGGGGTGGTGGCTCGAGGGTCTAATAGAGGGGTATAGCACAGGGGCAGGCAGTGCTGCATCTGCGGACTTTATAGAGCGCAGGGCAGAGCTATCACGTGAGGTTATTGCGATGTGCCAAGAGTGGGCGATGACTCCCGTTGTGGTAGGCTTTTCGGGCTTTGTACCCTCTGAGAGCTCAAAGCTAGAGGAGCCAAGGCTAATCGACCCAATTAAGAGATTGAATCAAGAGCCATTTGGCGGAATCACTGCACCAAATATCCTTGATGCTGCCTCTGTCTCATATAGTGACCTTGCAGAGATATACTACCGTAAGGCAGCGGAGCTATATGGAGATATGGAGTACTACTGGGTTAGCGGCCGCGCGGCAGACTACTCACCACAGCCTAGGAAGGCAGCAGAGAATTTCCTAGCCTCAATTAAGGATGTAAGTAGTAGAGCTAAGTTGGTGGTAAGTACAAGTGGAGAGAGTCCATCGCTAGATGTTATTGACTTTCTACCACGCTCAGAGGTCGTGGTAGTTGATAGTTGGGTAGACGTTGCACCACAGTGGGGTGATAGCTCTTCGCCAACTGCACGCAAGGAGGGCTTTGCAGGACATAATTGGATATATAGCTATAGTGGTAACTTCGATGGACACACGGGGCTATATGGTAACCTAAATAGAATTATTGGGGGGTACTACCTCGCCGAGCAGAGTGGTGCATCGCTGAGCCTAAGTGGTGTAGGTGCATCGATTGATGGGGTCGGGAGTAATAGTATGCTCCTTGATTTGATATTTGATCTGCCGTGGATTGAGGGTAGAATAAATATAATTGATTGGATAAATAGCTATGCAGATGCTCGCTATATTGGGGAGTCGGAGGATATGCGCAAAGTGTGGCAGATACTAAGTAGTACGGTATATAGCCCTGAGTATAATTCAGAGCAAAGGGGTGCCCCCGAGTCGGTATTTGCAGCTCGTCCAGCACTACGAGTGCCAAGGGTTAGCTCGCTTGGGACAACCGAGGCACACTACCAGAGTAGCGAACTACTAAAGGCTCTGAAGATAATGCTACAGAGCGAACAGAGGTACGTAGATGATAGGAACTTCACTAGTGACCTTATAGATATTGGACTAATCATTCTATCGAATTACGGCTATGAACTACTCCCGAAGATTGAGAGGGCATATAGCACAGCAGATCGCGAAGAGCTATCGAGACTAATTAATAATTTCCTATCTGCTATGCTTTTGGCAGATAATTTACTAAATTCGCAGCGTGAAACTATGTTGGGAAACCACATTGAGAGTGCAATGGCTGCGGGGAGCAACCCTTGGGAGCGTGATTGGCTGCGATATGGACTAAAGACGATGGTGAGCTCGTGGGGTTCTGCATCGGTAGCTGGTGGCGGCGAGATGCACGATAGAGCACATAGAATGTGGGGCGGAATGGTAGCAAATCTCTACGCAAAGAGGTGGGCTTACTTCTTTAACTTTATAGAGGAAAATGAGGTACTACCGACCTACTACGACTACTTCGATATAGAGGATAGTTGGGCGAAGGATACTACTCCATACCCAGTAAATCCACTCTATGACGCTGCACTTGTGGCCGATGAGATAGTTGAATTAATTGAGAGAGAAGAAGAAAAGTAATAATATATTATAGATAAAGAGATGTATAGAACAGATAGTTGCGGAGAGTTACGCTCCACCGATATTTCAAAGGTAGTTACCCTAGCGGGTTGGGTTCAGAAGGTTAGAGCACTAGGTGCTATGGCCTTTATTGACCTAAGGGACAGATATGGTATCACTCAGATCGTAGTGGACGAGACTTCGCCAAAGGAGCTTATCGAGATTGCAGAGTCTCTTGGTAGAGAGTTTGTAATTCAGGTAGAGGGTGAGGTTCGTGAGCGTTCGAGCAAGAACCCAAAGATGGCAACTGGCGATATCGAGGTGCTAGCAAGTAGAATTACTATTCTAAATAGTGCCGACACCCCTCCATTTACAATCGAGGAGAATAGTGACGGTGGCGATGAACTACGTATGCAGTATCGCTACCTAGACCTACGCCGCGGGCCACTTCAACGCAATATGATTCTGCGCCATAAGCTAACTCAAGCTACTCGTAGTTACCTTGACGCTCAAGGATTCCTAGAGATTGAGACTCCATACCTTATTAAGTCTACGCCAGAGGGTGCACGTGACTTTATCGTTCCATCGAGAATGAACCCGGGGCAGTTCTACGCCCTACCACAATCTCCACAGACATTCAAGCAGCTGCTTATGGTTAGTGGCTACGATAGATATTTCCAAGTAGTTCGCTGCTTTAGAGACGAGGACCTAAGGGCAGACCGCCAACCAGAGTTTACTCAGATCGACTGCGAAATGGCATTTGTTGAGCGTGACGATGTACTCGATACATTCGAGGGTATGGCACGTGCTATGTTCCGTGATGTACTAGGTGTTGAGCTTGCAGCTGAGCGCTTCCCTAAGATGAGCTACAGCGATGCGATGAAGTACTACGGTTGCGATAAGCCAGATATTCGCTTTGAGATGCGTATCGGCGAATTCTCTTCGGAACTTCGTGGCGAGGGCTTCCCTCCATTCGATAACTCTGAGTATGTAGGTGGTATCTGTGCTAAGGGTGCAGCTAGCTACACTCGTAAACAACTAGATGAACTTACAGCGTGGGTTAAGCGTCCACAGATTGGCGCAACTGGCCTAATATATGCAAGGGTTGAGGCAGATGGCACTGTGAAGTCGAGCGTGGATAAGTTCTTCTCGCAAGATACACTAAAGCTATGGGCTGAGTTCCTTGGCGCTGAGGCAGGCGACCTAATCCTTGTACTTGCAGGTAGCAAGAAGGTTGCTCAAAATGGTCTATGCCAACTACGTCTAGAGATGGGCGAGAGGTTAGGCCTACGTGATGGCTCTACATTTGCTCCACTTTGGGTAGTTGACTTCCCTCTAGTTGAGTGGGACGAGGAGAGTGGTAGATACTTCGCTATGCACCACCCATTCACAGCCCCTAGGGAGGAGGATCTAGAGCTCTTTATGACTGGTGAACCACGTGAGGTTAAGGCTAACGCCTATGACTTTGTGGTTAATGGTGTTGAGGTTGGTGGCGGATCTATCCGTATCCACTCGGCAGAGGTTCAGAGCCGTATGTTCGAGGTTCTAGGCTTCTCTAAGGAGGAGGCCGAAGAGCAGTTCGGATTCCTACTCGGAGCATTTAAGTATGGTGCACCTCCACACGGTGGTATTGCATTTGGACTAGATAGATTCTGCGCAATATTTGGTGGCGTGGACTCAATCCGTGACTTTATTGCCTTCCCTAAGAATAATTCAGGGCGTGATATGATGATCGACTCACCATCGATGGTTGCCGATGAACAACTAAAGGAGCTAGCACTTAAAACAGATCTATAGAAAATGGGAATATTTTCAATCTTTAAGAAGAAGGAGCAACAGCCAGAAGAGAAGCAGACCCTAGATAGCGGTCTAGAGAAGAGCCGTCAAGGATTCTTCTCGAAACTCTCGAGGGCAGTTGCTGGTAAATCAAAGGTCGATGACGACGTTCTCGACTCGCTCGAAGAGGCACTTATCACCTCAGATGTTGGGGTGGATACTACCCTTAAGATTATTAAGAGGATCGAGGAGCGAGTAGCTCGTGATAAGTACCTCGGCACCGATGAACTCAATAGAATCCTGCGCGAAGAGGTCTCAGAACTACTGAGCAAGACCACTAGCGATGACTCGTGGGGCGAATCCACAACTGCAGGTATGCCATATGTAATTATGGTAGTGGGTGTAAATGGTGTTGGCAAGACTACCACTATCGGTAAGTTAGCCTCAAGGCTCCAAGGCGAGGGTAAGAGGGTATTTATCGGTGCGGCCGATACATTCCGTGCCGCCGCAATCGACCAGATAGAGGTATGGGCAGAGCGTTCGGGCGCAAAGCTAATTAAGCAGAAGATGGGATCGGATCCAGCCTCTGTTGCATTCGACACACTTCAAGCAGCAGTTGCGGCATCGGCTGATGTTGTACTTATCGATACAGCAGGTCGCCTCCATAACAAAGTAGGGCTTATGAATGAGCTAACGAAGATAAAGACCGTTATGCAGAAGGTAGTGCCGGGTGCACCACACGATGTGCTACTAGTGCTCGATGGCTCGACTGGTCAGAATGCCTTTGAGCAGGCTAAGCAGTTCTCTGCGGCAACGCAGGTAAGCTCACTTGCAATCACTAAACTCGATGGCACTGCTCGTGGTGGAGTTGTTATAGGTATTAGCGATATGATGGGCGTACCAGTGCGCTTTATTGGAGTTGGCGAGAGGGTTGAGGATCTTCAACTGTTTGAACCAAAGCAATTTGTAGAATCACTTTTAGGCTAATAGTATGAGCAAAACATTAGGACTCGGTAAGGGACTCAGTGCTATATTTGAGACCGAGACACAGAATATTAATAGTGCGATAACTACCTCTTCGGAGATAGAGATTCAGAAGATCGTAGCTAATAGGAACCAGCCACGTAAGGAGTTCGATAGCGAGGCTCTCCAAGAGCTATCTAACTCTATTAAGCGACTAGGGATTATCCAACCGATAACCGTTAGGAAGATAGGAGGCGAGAAGTACGAGATTATTAGTGGTGAGAGGAGATATAGAGCCGCTAAGATGGCTGGTATATCGGCTATCCCTGCATATATCCGCACTGCCGATGATAGCGAGGTGCTAGAGATGGCACTAGTTGAGAATATTCAGCGTGAGGAGCTAGATCCAATAGAGATTGCACTTACAACTCGTAGGCTTATCGATGAGTTAGGACTAACCCAAGAGCAGCTAGCCGAGAGTATCGGAAAGCGCCGCTCAACGGTTGCCAACTACCTACGCTTACTAACCCTTAGCCCAGCGGTGCAGAGTGCACTAAAGAGCTCTAAGATCTCTATGGGGCACGCAAAGGTTATAGCCTCTGTGGAGGGTGATGAAGCCCAAGAGCTACTACTTACAAAGGTTGTAGAGGGCGAACTCTCGGTACGTGCTACCGAGGCGCTACTAAAGGATCAACCGCTACCTAAGCCTAAGCAGGCTAAGGGGCCTAGCGAGTTTGCGCACTACGCTGAGCCTCTGGAGCAGATATTCGGAAAGCGAAATATTAAGATTGAGAGTAAGAAGAAGGGCGGTAGACTATCTATCTCCTTTGCCTCGGCACTCGAACTCTCACAGATAGTCGAGAGATTAAAGAACTAAAGAGAGATTTGAAGACGATTAAGTATATAGTACTAGTGCTCTTCCTTGGGCTTATGCTCCAAGGGTTTGGCCAGCCACCTACCTCAGTGAGGGTAGTGGGTGGTCGTAAGGTGGGCTTTACTGTCGACTCAGTGCTGCTAAAGGCAGATAGTAGTCGTAGGGATAGCATCATTCAGGCAAGGGCACTTGCTGATAGTATTGCAAAGGATAGCACACTACGTGCCGAGGCTCTAAAGGATAGCCTTAGAAGGTACGATAAATTTAGCTTCACAAAGGACACGATCTCACCGGGGAGCTTTCTGCTGGTTAGCCTTGTACCAACTCTAGGGCAGGTCTATAATAATGAGTATTGGAAGGTGCCTACCTACCTAGGGCTTATGGGTGGATTTGCGGCTGGAGGTATGGTTATGAATAATAACTATAATAATACTAAGATTCAGTGGCAGAATGCCCTAAATAGTGGAGCCTCAGATGCAACCATCGCCTCGCTAAAGAATAGGATGAACGACCAACAGAGCGCCTCTACTATATTTTACCTGATGACTGGTATTACCTACCTCTACTCAGTGGCCGATGCGAACTTTAACTATCGAGGAAATATGAGCCATATACGTAAGGCTACGACCCTTGCGGCACTATTCCCGGGCGCTGGATTCTTCTATACTAGAACCTACTGGCGCATACCGATCTACTACGGTGCATTTGCAATTATGGGCTCGGTTATCGACTATAATAATAGGTACTATAACCGCTTTAAGACAGCCTATGAGATAGTGGCGGATGGCGACCCTGAGACCATAGATGAGTTTGGAGGTAGATTCTCCGAATCAGTACTACAGAACGCTAGGGATGCCTATCGCCGTAATAGGGACTTTGGTATTATAGCCACAGTGGGTATCTATATATTAAGTATTGTCGATACCTATGTGCTTGCAACACTAAAGAATTGGGATGTATCGCCCGATTTGGCAATATCACCAACACTATTTAATGAGAGTTATGGGTCATCTCCAATGTTACCTACCGGTGCAGGGCTCTCACTTAGAGTAAGTTTTTAAGAACAAATTTTTATTACAATAGAAAAGATATATGAAGATAATGTGTAGAGGAGTAATTCTTATGGTAATCTCACTATTGGGCGTGGCTGTGGCTAGTGCTCAGACTGGTGATACCGAGAATTTTGGGCAGTTAAAGGTTATCTCTGATAAGGACTACGATGAGCTCTACCATACTCTAAGCGCTGAGACAGCACAGCAGGCATATGAGAACTTCGTAGGTGAGTTTATCGAACTTGATGAGTCTGAACTAAGCGAGCTAAGTGGTAGCGAGCTAGATAGGGTATATGCCGAGCGACTAAGGATGCTTGCAACTGAGGTACAACTTCCATATAACCCAGTAGTAAGGACATATATTGATAGGTATATTAAGCGTAAGAGTACTATGGACCACGTCCTAGGCTTTGGTCAGTACTACTTCCCAATCTTTGAGCAGATTCTCTATGAGAATGGACTGCCTCTGGAGCTAAAGATGCTACCAGTTATCGAGTCAGCTCTAATTCCAGTTGCAAAGTCTCACGCCGCGGCAGTGGGTCTTTGGCAGATTATGCTTGCCACAGGTAAGGCATATGGTCTGGAGATCAACTCATTTGTAGACGAGAGGCAAGATCCTGTGCGCTCTACTGAGGCGGCTTGTCTATTCCTAAAGGATCTATATAAGATGTATGGCGATTGGACACTCGTTATTGCAGCATATAACTGTGGGCCGGGTAATGTAAATAAGGCTATTAGGCGTGCTGGCGAGGTTGGCACATATTGGGATATATGGGAGCACCTGCCCAAAGAGACACGTAACTACGTCCCTGCATATATTGGAGCTACATATGGATATACATTCTACAAGGCGCACGACTTAGAACCTAAGGCTATATCACTGCCACTATCTGTAGATACCCTCCATATCAATAAGATGCTACACTTCGATCAGATTAGCTCTACAATAGACATCTCGACCGAGGAGCTAAGAGCGCTAAATCCTCAGTACCGTATAGATATTATCCCAGCCCTAGAGCGTAAGTACACACTGGTGCTACCATCGAATAGAATCGGTGACTTTATTGATAGCGAACCTACTATCTACGGCAAAGATACTACCTACCTAAAGAAGTATCTAGAGATCGATAACCTTACACCTCAGGAGGCTCTAAAGATTGCAGATAAGTCAAGCCCTAGCTATGCTAATGGCAAGAAGACAACATATAAGGTTAAGAGTGGAGATACCTTAGGACATATTGCCGAGAGGTATAATGTTAAGGTTGCAGATATTCGCAAATGGAATGGCATTAAGGGCTCAAACCTTAGAATTGGTCAGAAGTTAACAATATATCCCCGATAGATTAAGAGATGGGAAGGATAAGTAGAGTGCTAATAGGCACTTGTATAGCGCTTTTACTTGGTGCAAATAGCGTGATTGCTGCCCCTCGAAAGGCAAAATTGGTGGTAAATATTACCGTTGCAGGGCTTAGGTATGACTACCTGCTAAAGTACCAAAGGGCACTGAACTCAGATGGTATGAAGATGTTATCGCAGCAGGGGGTAAGCTGCTCGCGCGCTATTATCGACTACCAAGGGACAACCACCCCAGTTGGAGTGGCTACTATTGCTAGTGGCTCAACACCATCGTCACACGGCGTTATCGGTACACACTACTTTGACTATACAACCTCACAGCGTGTGACCATCTGTCACGATAGCGAGGCAAGGACAATTGGTGCAGATGAGCTAGATGCACAGGTGTCGCCTCGTGGACTCGTTGCCTCTACTATTGGCGACTGTATCAAGGATATCTCGCCAACATCGAAGGTAGTCTCAATTGCACTAAATCCAACATCGGCAGTACTCGCTGGTGGATTCTTAGCCGATGGATGTTACTGGGTGAGCCCACGTGATGGCAAGATGGTAACCTCTAGCTTCTATAAGAGCAGACTCCCAGATTGGGTAACTACATTCAACGAAAGAGACCTAGCAGGGGCATATAGTGGCGTTAAGTGGCAAGTAAGCCGCCCAACTAGGATGTACTACAACATCCTAAGTTCAGATATCCTAAAGGACGACGGCACAAACGCATATAGTAATTCAAGGGCATCGGAGCCATATAGCTTTGAGAGGCTATCGACTAGCCCAGCGGCATCGACACTGCTACGTGACTTTGCAGTGCAGACAATCGTCAGCGAGGACTTAGGGCAAGATGGCTCTACGGACTACCTCGCAATCACATTCGATAATCCAGCCCTAACTGCACAGAGGTATGGTTCGGAGTCAATCGAGGCAGAGGATGTTATCTATCGCCTCGATGATGAGATAACCTCACTAATCTCATTCCTTGAGACCTATATCGGCAAGGAGAACTTAGTTGTGGTTATTAGTGGTGCTCACGGAACATCAAATAGTGTGAGTAGTGATAGTAGACTCCCGAGTGGTGAGTTTAACTCTGCACAGTTCGAGATTCTAATCAATGGTTTTTTAGGTGCACAGATAGCCTCGTCGCTACCAGCTGAGACCCTTGCAAAGGTATCCGACGGCTCGAATTGGGTGCTAGACTTTGCAAATAATCAACTCTACCTCAATCGCCGCAAGATATTTGATGCGGGGCTAAAGTTAGAGGATGTACAGAATATGGTGGCACAGTTTGCTATCCAATTTAGAGGTGTTGCATCGGCGGTAACATCCACAACGCTACAGAGTGGACAATTTACCGAAGGGCTGATGGGTATGACCCAAAGGAGCTACTTCGCTAGACATAGTGGAGATGTGGTATTAAACCTACTCCCGGGATGGATAACTGATCAAGGTAGTAGAAGTTCTAGCGGTTCGCCATACATATATGACACCCACGTGCCGTTAATATTTTGGGGCGGTGGTATTGACCCTATGGTGATTAGTAGCGAGGTGTCACTACAGGATATAGCCCCGACTCTAACCTCAATTGTTGGAGTTACACCACCTAATACAGCTAGTGGAGCGCCTATTTTTTAGTTAAGAGTATATATAATTCTAAAGAGATGAGAGAAAGAGTAAAGGAGATTGTCGAGGAGTTTGAGATGATGCCTGAATGGCTCGACAGATATAACTATATAATTGAACTTTCGGATAACCTTGCGGAGTTCGATGATAGCAAGAAGACACCTGAGAATCTAATTGCAGGTTGTCAAAGTAGAGTTTGGATCGCAACGGAGATTCAAGCCGATGGCACTATGGTAATTGAGGCAGATAGCGACGCGATTATCGTTAAGGGTATCATCGCCCTACTAGTCGAGGCGCTAAGTGGCCTTACCCCTACGGAGATAGCTGCCGAGGACTATGAGTTCCTAAGGCGTATTGGACTATTCGAGAACCTATCACCAACACGTGCAGGCGGCCTCGAAGCGATGATAAAGAGGATCTCTGAGCAGGCAAAACTTGCCTTGTAATTCATAGATTCACCCCCAATTTTAACCCAGTAATAACTTATGACAGCACTAGAGATACTAGAGAAAGAGAAGGAGATCGTAGCGGCCCTTAAGGAGGTCTTCGATCCAGAGATACCAGTGAATATTTATGACCTAGGTTTGGTCTACGACATAGACTTTGACCCTAGCGGAAGCACTACGGTTACCATGACCCTAACGGCTCCGAACTGCCCGATGGCAGACCAACTCGTAGAGGATGTAAATCGTGCTACTGCATCGGTCGAGGGCGTAAGCTCAGTAGAGGTTGTTTTGACCTTCGAACCACAGTGGGATCGCTCGATGATGAGCGAAGAGGCTCTACTTGAGCTAGGTATGCTCTAGAGGGATCTCAAAGTAGAGATATAGTTCACACTATTAATAGATTCGAGGGGTAAAGTAGGTGGAGAGTATAGCGCTCTACCTACTTTACTTTTTGCGTAATATGGGTAATCTTTTTTTACCATTATTCACAGAAAATTATTAACTTTGTGGCTTAGTATATAATTTAAATAGCACACCAGTGCTAAGATACCGTAACCTATAACAGACAAGATGGCTGAAAACCAAGCACAACAAAGCGTTGTCCAGACCCCTAAAGACGTTGAGGTAGTTGAAGTTGCAACCACCACAGCGGTAGAAGAGCTACAAGTTGCCCAAGCTCAAGTTGACCTAGAAAAACTTGACGCAGAGAAACTTGAAGCAGAGCAAGTTGACACAGAGCAAACCACAGCAGAAGAAGATCTTCAGAGCCTCTCTGCCGAGGAGCTATGCCAACTCCTAGCCTCAGATATTGAGAATAGACCGATTAGTGAGCTAAAGGAGCGTGTAGAGCAGATCAAAGTGCTATTCTACAAGAAGATTAAGAGTGCTGATGAGGCACTTAGAGCTGCATTTGTTGCTGCTGGTGGTGTAGCCGAAGAGTTCAAGGCTGAGACCTCTGAGGCAGAGGTACGCTTCAAGGAGCTTCTTGCGCTATACCGTGATAACCGCAATAAGTTTACCCAGCAGAGTGAAGAGCAGAAGGAGGCTAACTATAGAGCTAAACTCGCAATTATCGAGGAGCTAAAGGCACTAGTTGACTCTACTGAGACTATGGGTGTTACCTTTGCAGCCTTTAAGGATCTTCAGAATAGATGGAGAGAGATTGGCGGGGTGCCACTAGGGGTTACTAAGGACCTTTGGGAGAACTACCACCACCATACAGAGAACTTCTACAACTTTGTTAAGATAAACAAGGAGCTACGTGACCTTGACCTTAAGCGTAACCTAGAGCTAAAGAGTGATATCTGCCGTAGAGCAGAGGAGCTAACAGAGCTTAGCTCAGCGCTTACTGCATTCAACGAGCTACAGAAGCTACACGATGAGTACAGAGAGGCTGGCCCAGTTGCATCTGAGCACCGCGAGGAGCTTTGGAATAGATTTAAAGTGGCTAGCTCTACAATCAATAAGCGCCACCAAGAGCACTACGACAAGATTCGCTCAGAGCAGGAGCAGAACCTAGAGAAGAAGGTAGAGATCTGTGTTAAGACCGAATCATTCAACCTATCTGAACTCTCGACTGCTAAGGAGTGGAACGATGTTCAGGAGCAGATCACCGAGCTTCAAAAGCTATGGAAGACTATCGGATTTGCACCTAAGAAGGATAATACAACGATATATGAGCGCTTTAGAGCTGCTTGCGATAACTTCTTTAACGCAAAGCGTGACTTCTTTGGTGAACTCAAGGGCGAGATGGCAACTAACGTAGAGGCTAAGAAGGCACTTTGCGAAAAGGCGGAAGAGCTATCGGAGTCTAGCGAGTGGAAGGAGGCAACTGATAGCCTACTTGAACTTCAGAAGGAGTGGAAGTCAGTTGGTGCAGTTCCAAGAAAGCACTCAGATCAACTATGGAAGCGCTTTAGAGCTGCGTGCGATAAGTTCTTCGAGCGTAAGGCTGCCCACTTCAAGGATAGCGATGCTAGACTGAGCGAGAACCTTGATGCCAAGAGAGCGATACTAGATGAGCTACGTGCACTAGAGGGTAGCGAAACGCTATCATTCGATACACTAAAAGAGGCGATGGGCCGTTATAGCGCTGTTGGTTATGTGCCAATCAGAAAGAAAGATGCACTTGCTAAGGAGTATAAAGAGGTTTGTGATAGACTATTCGCTGCGCTACGTTCGGCCGAAGGAAGTCAAAGAATCGAGAAGTTCCGTAGCCGTGTAAATCAAAGTAGAGGCGCTAAGTCTGGCGGAGGTGCTGGTGGTGGAGAGAGAGAGAAGCTAGTCTCTAAACTTCGTGGACTACAGAACGACGTTAAGGTGCTTGAGAACAACATCGGATTCTTCTCCCTAGCCAAATCAAATAAGGGAGCCAATCCAATGGTAGAGGAGGTTGAGCGTAAGATTGCTAAGGCTAAGGGCGAAATCGAGGAGGTGATCCAAAAGATCAATATCCTTGATAGTCAAGAGTAGCAGCAAAATTACAGAGTAAGAGAGAGAGATTCAAGAGAAATAAGATTTTTAGAAAAGAGATGACAAAGTATATTTTTGTGACAGGAGGTGTTGCTTCCTCACTAGGTAAGGGTATTATATCGGCTTCGCTTGCAAGACTACTTCAAGCAAGGGGCTATTCGGTAACTATTCAGAAGCTGGATCCATATATCAATGTGGACCCGGGAACACTTAACCCATATGAGCACGGCGAGTGTTATGTAACAGAGGATGGTGCCGAGACTGACCTTGACCTTGGTCACTATGAGAGATTCACCAACCAAGCTACCTCGCAGGCTAATAACGTTACCACTGGTCGTATCTACCAGAACGTTATCAACCGTGAGCGTAGAGGTGAGTTCCTAGGTAAGACAGTGCAGATTATTCCGCACATCACCGACGAAATTAAGCGCTGTGTACTAATGCTTGGTAAGAGCAAGAAGTACGATGTGGTTATCACCGAGATTGGTGGTACTGTGGGTGATATCGAGTCACTTCCATATATCGAGACTGTGCGCCAACTACGCTATGAGCTAGGGGTTGAGAATACAATGATCGTTCACCTTACACTAATCCCTTATATGAGAGCTAGTGGTGAACTTAAGACTAAACCTACTCAGCACTCAGTTAAGCTAATGCTAGAGAATGGTCTACAGCCAGATGTGCTAGTACTTCGTACCGAAAAGGCACTAACCAAGGAGGTTAAGAGAAAGGTTGCACTATTCTGTAACGTTGAGCCAGATGCAGTAATCGAGTCTATCGACGTGCCTACAATCTACGAGGTACCTCTAAAGATGCTAGATCAGAAGCTAGACCTTGTGGCACTTCGCAAACTACACCTAGAGCCTACCCAAGAGCTAGACCTTAAGAATTGGTGTGAGTTTGTAGAGAGCGTTAAGAACCCAAGTGACGAGGTTAAGATTGCACTTGTGGGTAAGTACACTGAACTTCCAGATGCGTATAAGTCGATCTCAGAGGCATTTATCCATAGTGGTGGTCAACTTAACGTTAAGGTTAAGCTACAGTATGTAAACTCAGAGAAGATTACAGCGGAGAATGTAGCCGAGAAGCTAGGTTCGATGAATGGTATCCTTGTTGCACCGGGCTTTGGCCACCGTGGACTAGAGGGTAAGATCATCGCTGTGAACTACGCTAGGGTATCGAATATCCCATTCCTAGGTATCTGTCTAGGTATGCAGTGCTCGGTTATTGAGTATGCACGCAACGTCCTAGGCCTAGCCGAGGCAAACTCTACTGAGACAGCTCCAACATCTGCACCAGTTATCGACCTTATGGAGGATCAAAAGGATATCACCGATAAGGGAGGTACAATGCGTCTAGGTGCATATAAGTGTGAACTTGTAAAGGGATCGCACGCAGCTAAGGCATATGGCAAGACCACTATTTCGGAGCGCCACCGTCACCGCTATGAGTTCAACAATAACTACAAAGAACAGCTAGAAGAGGCTGGACTAAAGGCAACTGGACAGAACCCAGATACAGGCCTTGTAGAGGTGGTAGAGGCAGCTGGTCACCCTTGGTTTGTAGGGGTACAGTTCCACCCAGAGTATAAGAGTACGGTTGCTAAACCACACCCTCTATTCGTAGCATTTACCAAAGCTGCGCTAGAGTATAAGAATAAAAAATAACTAACAAAAGTATATGAATAAAAATACAATTATTGGACTTATCCTTATTGGGGGTATCCTTTTTGGCTTCTCTGCGTGGAACAACACCAGAATGGAGGAGCAGAGAGCTGCGAAGGCTCGCGAGATGGCTATTGCAGATTCAATTGCAAGGGCTAATGCTCCACAGATATCTGTTGAGCAACAAATGCAGGACAAAGCCAAGGCTGATAGCCTAGAGGCTGTACGTACTGCAATCGCTCTAGGTTCATTCGCAGAGCAGGCAAAGGGTGAGGAGGAGTTCGTAACACTAGAGAATGACCTTGCTATCTATACATTCTCATCTCGTGGTGGTAGGATTGCAAGCGTTGAGCTGAAGGACTACGAGCGCCTAAATGAGGCTAACAAGGGTGAAAGAGTTAAACTATTTGGAAATGAAGGTAATAATTTCGGATTTGAGTTCTTTGCTCCTCAGCAAATCTCAACAAATGGACTATACTTTAAACCAAATGTAATCTCTGATACTCAGGTAAGTTACCGCCTATATGCCGACAGCGTAAGTTATGTGGAGTACACGTACTCTATCGCTAAGGATAGCTATATGGTGGACTTTAAGGCTGACTTCTCGAACCTAAGTTCTGTGATGCTAGCAACTCAGCCAGATATTGCGCTGAAGTGGAGCGTGGTATCTCCTAAGGAGGAGAAGGGCTTTAGCAATGAGAATAACTACACAACTATTGCATATAAGTACCCGGGTGTTGCCGAGGTTGAGGAGCTAGGTATGTCTACTGAAACGCTAAGCGAGGATATCGCAACTAAGGTTCAGTGGGTAGCATTCAAACAGCAGTTCTTTAGCTCGATTATGGTGGCTAAGGGTGACTTCAACTCTGCGAATATGACATTCAACACATATCCAGAGACTGCAAATAATATTAAGGACTTCTTTGCAAATATGACAGTGCCTTACTCAGCGTCAACTGCAAGCTATGATTTTGAGTTCTACTTCGGTCCTAATAAGTACTCTACACTATCTGAGTATGGCGAGGAGTATAGCTTCGAGGAGCTAGTACCACTAGGCTGGGGTATCATCGGATGGGTCAATAGATGGATCGTAATCCCAGTATTCGACTTCCTTAATGGCTATATCGCTAGCTTTGGTATCATCATCCTACTACTAACTATCTTTATTAAGCTTATTATCTTCCCACTGACTTACAAGTCGTACCTATCGACTGCGAAGATGAGACTACTATCACCAGAGCTTAAGAAGATCAATGAGCGCTACCCAAAGCGTGAGGATGCAATGAAGAAGCAACAGGCTACAATGGCGCTATATAAGAGCGCTGGTGTGTCGCCACTTGGAGGCTGTATCCCAATGCTGATTCAATTCCCGATCCTTATCGCGATGTTCAGCTTCTTCCCTTCGTCTATCGAGCTACGTGGTGAGTCGTTCCTATGGGCTACTGACCTTTCGAGCTACGATTCGATACTTAACCTGCCATTCTCAATTCCATTCTATGGCAACCACGTATCGCTATTTACCCTTCTAATGGCCGTGTCGCTATTTATTATGCAGAAGATAAATATGAACCAGCAGGGTTCTATGCAGACAAACCAAATGCCGGGTATGAAGTTTATGATGCTATATATTATGCCGATTATGCTTCTATTCTTCTTTAATAATTCATCATCGGGTCTTTCGTACTACTACTTCCTAAGTAACGTAATTACAATTGGTCAGACCTATGCTGTACGTAGCTTTGTAAGCGATGAGAAGCTACATGCAAAGATGCGTGAAAACTCTAAGAAGCCAGTTAAGAAGTCTAAGTGGAGTGAGCGTCTAGAGCAGATGCAGCGCCAACAGCAGGCAATGCGTGAGCAGCAGTCTAAGGGCGGCAAGAAGAGATAATTTTCTGATATAGAAATTAGGCGGGGAGGTAGTCGAAAGATTTACCTCCCCCCTCTGTTTTCCGACATATAGGATTATTGTTTGTAATGATGAA
>CAYJFH010000043.1:0-16635 GCA_964369485.1 uncultured Rikenellaceae bacterium
CTGCTAGACTGGAGCACCATCGAGCAGAGATACTAAACCGTGGTCCTCTTTTTTTTAACCATTCCGTGTACCAGTGCAGTATGCGGAATGGTTTTTTATTGTGGATATATCAAGCTAGAGAACTAAGCCACGGAGTCAAGCTAGAGAAATTTTATAGACGTCCGACGACTCCCCCGGAGGCGGACGGCTCCATCTGCTCCCTTGCGGTCGCTTGATTGCGACCTCCCCCTCTAGTCGTCGGACTTCGAAAAGCTCTAACTTGTTGTAATGATATGTTTGCGACAGCAAAATAGTTGGGCTTCGCCGCAACCATTTTGTTTTTTGATTGGACTGGTTCGCCTTTCAGGCTCACTTGCTTTTTTTCTTTTTTTCCGCGTCCCGCGCGCAGGGGAAAACTTTGTTTTCCATGATTTTATTTGCTCTACATAATAGAAATGCCATGCTTAGCATAAAAAGGGGCACACTCCTTTTGAGTGCACCCCTTAATACTACGGCTAACTTCTGAACTATTCGTCGTCGTCAGATTTGTAGCTCTTAAGTAGCTTATCTTGAACATCTGAAGGCACCTGTTCGAACGATGCAAACTTCATAGTATAGGTCGCCCTACCTGATGTTAGAGAGCTAAGGGTTGTAGAGTAACGGTATAGTTCCGCTAGTGGCACTCGAGCAGTTAGATGCTCAAAACCCTTATCAGAGCTCATACCCTCAATCATAGCTCGTCTATTCTGAAGGTCACTCATAACGTCTCCCATCTTATCACTAGGGACTAGCACCTCGGTAAGGAAGATAGGCTCCATAATCTTTGGCCCTGCCTCTCTAAATGCCTCCTTGAATGCTTGGCGACCAGCAAGTTTAAATGACAGTTCGTTGCTATCCACTGGGTGCATCTTACCATCATAAACCACTACTCGGATATCTCTAGCACGAGAGCCCGTAAGTGGCCCCTCCTCCATCTTCTCCATAATACCCTTAAGGATAGCTGGAAGGAAGCGAGCATCGATAGCACCGCCGACAATTGCCGAGCAGAATACTAACTTACCACCCCACTCAAGTTCCACCTCATCGGTAGCCTTAATATTAAGCTGTACATCCTTGCCATCGATCTTATACTTACCCGGCGCTGGCATACCCTCGTAGTATGGTTCAATAACGATTGAGACCTCACCGAATTGACCTGCACCGCCCGACTGCTTCTTATGGCGATATGATGCCGCAGCGCTTCGTGTAATTGTCTCACGATATGAGATTCTAGGCTCGAAGTACTCGATCTCTATCTTAGATTGATTCTCAATCTGCCACTTTAGAATATTAAGGTGGTGTTCGCCCTGACCTTGAAGAATCGTCTGTTTAAGCTCCTTAGAGTATTCAACAACGATTGAAGGGTCGTCACTAGCAGCGCGGTTTAGTGCCTCGGCTAGCTTCTCATCATCCGATGCGTTTTTAGCCTTCACTGCACAGCGGTAGCGAGATGCAGGGAATCCAATAAGGTTAATCTTAAATTCAGCGCCCGATGCACATAGAGTATGGTTTACCTTAGTAGATTTAAGTTTCACTGTACAGCCGATATCACCAGCCGATAGTTCGCCTACCTTTACCCTATTCTTTCCCGACACTACATAGAGTTGCGATAGCTTCTCCTTCGCCCCAGTAGTTTGGTTAATAAGCTCCTGCCCCTCGCGCACTGTGCCCGAAATTACCCTAAAGTAGCACACCTCGCCAAGGTGGTGTTCAAGAGCTGTCTTATATATAAATATTGATGTTGGCGCAGCCGAGTCTGCCTCTACCGTTCCACCATCTTGCGTTCTAAACTTAGGCGCTTTGATAGGCCCCGGAGCAACATTAATAATAAACTCCATAAGCCTCTTAATACCGATTGACTTTGTAGCCGAGATACAGAAAATTGGAACTAGGTCACGATTAGCAAGACCAATCTTCAGCCCCGAGCGCATCTCATCTTGAGTAAGGTTTCCCTTGTCGAAGTACATCTCCATTAGTGCCTCGTCATTCTCGGCAGCTGCTTCGACTAGGGTGTTGTGTAGCTCAGATGCACGCTCCATCTCGCTCTCAGGAATATCTAGCTCCTCTCTCTCGCCGTTTGTACCTTTAAATTTATACATCTTCATCATCAGAACGTCAATGATAGTATCAAATTCAGGTCCAGCGTTCAGAGGATACTGAACAATTACAGGCTTAGCTTGGCTAGCGGCAAATATAGACTCTACGGTGCTATCCCACGATGCCTTTTCGCTATCTAGTTGGTTAACTGCGATGATAACTGGCTTTTCGTGTCTGCGGGCATACCTGCCTTGAATCTCAGTTCCGACCTCAAAGCCACTCTGTGCGTTGATGATCATAACACCTACGTCAGCGACCTTAAATGACGAAAATAGTGCGCCACAGAAGTCGTCCGAACCGGGAGTGTCGATAATGTTGAGTTTATAGTCCATAAACTCTGAGTAGAGCATTGTCGAGAATATCGAACGCTTATAGAGATGCTCTACATCGGTAAAGTCCGAGAGTGTATTCTCTGCCTCAACAGAGCCCTTACGCTCAATAGCACCACCCTCAAAGGCCATTGCTTCGGCGGTGGTGGTCTTCCCGCTGCCGGAGTGACCGAGCAGCACAATATTCTTTAGCTGGTTAGTTGGGTAATTTTTCATAATGGTAAAGGTTTTTGGGTTAATTGTATTGTTTTTGGATTGAGGTAGTTAATAAAAATATTCACTAACTCAAAGCCCTATAAATTTATAAAAAAATATCTTAATTCTACAACTTTCTTCCAACTTTTTTCACCAAAGTGTAGAGAGTAGATTACCTCTCACAAAAAATTTGTACCTTTGCGTTTTATATCAAATATTAGTACAACCAAGAATAATGATAAAGATTGCAAAGTTCGAGTTCAATGGATTCGGTGTAAATACCTACCTAATAATTTCTGAGGGTGGGGAGTGTATCATAGTAGATGCTGCGTGTAACAGCCCAAAGGAGCGTGAGGTGCTTACAAAGTACATAGCAGAGGCTGGACTAAAGCCGATCCTTGCCATTAATACTCACGGCCATGTTGACCATATCTGTGGGGTTAATTTTGTTAAGGAGACCTTTGGCATCGAGTGGGCGTTAGCTCAGAGCGAACTTCCAGTACTAGAGATGGCAGATATGTCGGCAACTCTCTATGGCTTCGACCTTGGTGGCGCTGTGCCGAGTGTAGAACAGTACCTTACCGATGGTCAAACTATTGAGCTTGGAGACAGTACTATCGAGATTATAGCTACCCCGGGGCACTCAGCTGGTGGTGTATGTATATATATTCCATCTTCAAATGTAGTGATCACAGGCGACAGCCTATTTAAGGGCAGCATCGGCAGAACCGACCTACCTACTGGTGATTACGATGTACTTATGGACTCTATAGTAAATAAGATCCTTCCGCTAGGCGATAACGTTCAGGTACTTCCGGGTCACGGCCCACACTCTACAATCGGATCTGAAAAGACACAGAATCCATTTGTATCGGAGTTCTTAACTGGCACAACTAATACTATACAGTAGCCATGAGAATAGATATTATAACGATACTCCCAAATCTACTTGATGGTGCGCTAAGCGAATCTATCCTAAAGCGTGCTCAGGATAAGGGACTAGTCGAAATTGTAATCCACAACCTTAGAGACTACACCTCAGACCCTCGCCGCACGGTGGATGACTACCCATATGGCGGAGAGGCAGGGATGGTTATGATGGCAGAGCCTATCTTTCGCTGTATCGAGGAGCTAAAGAGCCAGAGGGAGTATGACGAGATTATATACACCTCACCCGATGGCATTACCCTAAATCAAGGGGTATCAAATAGACTCTCAACCCTAGGGAATATAATTATCCTATGTGGTCACTATAAGGGTGTAGACCACAGAGTAAGAGAGGCGCTTGTAACTATGGAGGTAAGTATCGGAGACTATGTACTTACGGGTGGAGAGCTAGCCGCAGCGGTTATTACTGATAGCGTTGTACGTCTACTTCCGGGTGCTATTGGCGATGAGTGTTCGGCACTTAGCGACTCATTCCAAGATGGACTCTTAGCCCCACCAGTATATACACGCCCAGCGGAGTTCCGTGGAATGGAGGTGCCTCCAGTGCTACTTAGTGGCAACTTCGCAGAGATAGATAAGTGGAAGTTCGAGCAGGCACTTGAGCGTACAGAGAGGCTACGCCCCGAACTTTTAGATTAACTTTTTTTATAAAAGGTCAAGAGGATTACCTATAAACTAATAATCAATGAAATACTATATTATAGCTGGCGAGGCTAGTGGTGACCTCCACGGCTCAAACCTTATCCACGAACTTAAGCGTGCTGATAGCGAGGCTGAGTTTAGATTTTGGGGTGGCGATAAGATGGCAGAGGCATCGGGCACAGAGCCAGTAAAGCACTACCGTGAGACCTCAATAATGGGGATTATCGAGGTGCTCAAAAAGCTAAAGACCATCAAGGGCTTTATGCGCCTATGTAAGGAGGATATCGCAGAGTATCGCCCCGATGCAGTTATATTTATAGACTACCCCGGCTTCAACCTAAAGATTGCAAAGTGGGCAAAGGAGCAGGGATTCACCACACTATACTATATCGCTCCGAAGGTATGGGCGTGGAGAGAGTGGAGAGTAAAGACCATTGCAAAGTATGTAGATAGGGTCTATGCAATATTTCCGTTCGAGAAGGAGTGGTTTAAGGCACGTGGCGTAGATGTATGCTACGTAGGAAATCCACTACTCGATGAGATCGAGAGAAAGGAGCACGATATAGTGGTTGCAAAGCCTGAGCGCCCAGTAGTGGCACTTGTGGCAGGCAGTAGACGTATGGAGATTGAGCACAACCTACCGATGATGGTAGAGGTTATGCGTGAATTTAAGGAGTATGACGGAGTGGTAACAGGTGTCGATTGGCTACCTCGTGAGCTATATGAGAGTATCGTTAAGGATGCACCTAATGTTAGAGTTGAGTATAGCAAGACCTATGAAGTTCTACGTTCAGCCGATGCAGCGATGGTAACCTCGGGAACTGCGACACTAGAGGCTGCACTCCTAAGAGTACCGCAGGTTGTATGCTACCGTGGCCCATCTATCTCTATGGCAATTGCAAGGTTCCTACTCGAGGGTAAGATTAAGTGGGTTTCGCTTGTCAATATAGTAATGAATCGTGCAGTGGTTACTGAACTTGTGGGCAATAAGTCATTTGTCAAGGAGAGTGGCGTTGAGGAGCTAAGGTCGCTACTGGCTGGAGGTTCTAAGCGTGAGAAGCTACTTGCTGACTATGCAGAGCTTCGTGAGACTCTAGGCGAGACGGGGGCATCAAAGAGGTGTGCCGTTGAGATGGTCGCCTACCTTAAATCCGAAAGATAGATTTAAGTGCGTTCCTGCACATGGGACGCGGAAAAAGAGAAAAAAGTAAGCAAACGAATCCAATGAATAAAACAAAAAAGTTGAACCCTTCGGGATTCAACTTTTTTGCTGTAGGGGTTTAACTAAGTAAGGTTGTGGATAAGCACGACGACTGAGGCAGTGGCGGAATGAGCGAAGCGCTCCAAAGCGCAAGCGAATAGAGGCACGCCTCCGGGGGAGTCGTCGTCCCCCATACGTTTCTCTAGCTTGGTACTGCATAATTTTATAGTGAAGCAAGGTGCATATCACTTTGAAGGCATATGGAAAGATGGCGTGAAGAATTTTACAAGTGCGGAACGGTAAAGAAGTTGGTGGGCTCATCGACCCTAAGGGAGATGGGGCTGCATCAACTTCCAGTGAAGCACTGTAAAATTTAGACATCTTTTCACGCCTGAAGAGTGCGTATGCACCTGCGAACCCATAGCGGCTATTTAAGGGGCTGTAGACTAGGCGAACCCCGAAATCGAAGCTAGGAAAAAGCACCAGTGCGCGGGGACGCACCGTCGGACGACTCAGTTTTCTGAAGACAACTACATTACTCTAAAAAAGACTATTATAATACTTAAAAAATTGTGTCAATGAATGACAACTAAGCGAATTTTAAAATAAAAAAACACCCCAAAGCAGATTAAGCTCTGAGGTGTCAAATACTATATAAAAGAGTGGTCTAGTACCCCAAGATACGAAGCATTGAGCGGTGCGACTGCTCCTTAGCAAATAGTCTTGTACTATACTCGCCAGTCTCCTTATCTACATCGATAATAATATGCTTTGGTGCAGGTATTAGACAGTGCTGAATACCACCATATCCACCCAACGACTCTTGGTATGCGCCCGTGTGGAAGAATCCAATATACTGTGGCTCTGACTCTTGAAGTTGCGGTAGGTAGATAGCATTTTGGTGCGCCTCGGCATTGTAGTAATCCTCACTATCGCAAGTAAGTCCACCAAGGAAGACCCTCTGATACTCCTTATCCCAATTATTAACCGAGAGCATAATATACCTTTGCTTAATACCCCAAGTGTCTGGCAGTGTGGTCATAAACGAAGAGTCGATCATATACCAGCGCTCCTTGTCATTCTGTTGGCGTTGGTTAATAATTGAGTAAAGCGTTGCGCCCGATTCACCCACAGTATATGAACCGAACTCAGTAAAGATATGTGGCTCTTGAATATCGTATTGGTTACAGTATGACTTAATTTGCGCCACGATCTCTTCTGTCATATACTCATAGTCATAGTCGAATGCAAGTGAACTCTTGATTGGGAATCCACCACCGATATTTAGCGAATCGAGCTCAGGGCAGATCTTCTTCAGCTCCACATATACACTAAGGCACTTATTAAGTTCACTCCAGTAGTAGGCCGTGTCACGGATACCAGTATTGATAAAGAAGTGTAGCATCTTTAGCTTAAACTTCTTATTTGTCTTGATCTTCTTCTTATAGAAGTCAATAATCTCAGAGTAACGAATACCAAGTCTTGAGGTATAGAAGTCGAACTTTGGCTCCTCCTCAGAGGCGATACGGATACCTATCTTTGTAGGTCTATCTAGATCAGCGTCAAGCAGATCTAAGTCATCTTTGCCATCAAGTACTGGAATAACATTCTCATAGCCATCACGCACGAGCTGAGCGATATTATCAACGTACTGAGGGCGTTTATATCCATTACACACAATAAAGACATCCTTCTTTAGTAGTCCCTGCTCCTCGAGCGCTTTGATAATATGTATATCATAGGCCGATGAGGTCTCGATATGTGCATTATTCTTTAGCACCTCCTCTAGCACAAAGCTAAAGTGCGAACTCTTAGTACAGTAACAGTAGTTATATGTACCACGGTAGTCTACCTTTGCCATAGCCACGGCAAATAGTTTGCGTGCTCTATCTATCTGACGACCGATAGTCGGTAGATATGTAATTTTCAGTGGTGTACCATACTGCTTAATAACGTCCATTAGTGGCACATCATTCCAGTTTAGGTCTCCGTCAGTAACAGAAAATTCTTCATTCGGGAAGTCGAATGTCTGATCGATAAGATCTGAGTACTTAGTCTTCATTATCTATGCGTTATAGGTTATTTTACACTAACATAAATATATCTACACCAATCCAACTCATCTACATTACGGATATTTAACCAATCCAACTGAGTTACATTGCGTAAAAATATAGAGCACAAAGATAGCTCTATTAGACTAAATTATCAAATTTAGGGAATATTCTTTAGAGAGTTTTCACCTCACCCCCAAATAGCTCGCGGGCTTCAGATAGCCCAGAGGCCATATACTCTATGCGGTGAACATCTGAATTTATGATAGTTACAATACCTTTACGCTCAATATCAGAGAAGTATCTTACATCGGGAAAGAATATCCCTTTACGGCTATACGCCTTTGTATTAATCTCCAGTACCACACCCTTCTCAGCACATAGACTGAGGAAGTTATCTACTAAATCACCATACCAAACCCTATCCATCACCTTTGAACTAAGTGCTCTAGCATTAGATGAAATCTTATCGCTATGTGCAATAAAGTCAAAGCCACCAACCTCAACCAACTCACTCTGAGCCCTATAATACGCCTCAATAGCTCTCTGCAATGAGCCTGAGAAGTGACTACGAATAGTAGCAGCAAACTTATCCACACTACAATCCATATCTAACAATTTACCAGTTCTAGGAGACTTCAATAGATGCACCGAGCCAATACGGTAGTCAAGTGGCAGGCTCTGAAAGTAGTCTGAGGCAGGATTAAACTCTGCATCAACATAGTCAATCTCCATACCGATATGGAGTCTAATTCTATCGGCATACTTCTGCTTTAGCCTACGTGCCTCATCTATATAGCTCTCAACCTTTGCCATTGACATTGCCCACGGAGCGTGCTTTAACATAGGCATTGGGCAGTGCGGAGAGAAGCCCCAATCGGAGAACCCCCTCTCGATTGCAGCTACTACGAACTCCTCCATCGTCGCCCTGCCATCACAAAAGTGGGTATGACTATGGTAATTTGTCAACATTTTTTGCTATATTTGATATATTAGACTTACATATAACCCTATAACTTTCTAAGGCTATGGACTCACTACTAAATGCTGCGATTAAGGCATCACAAACCGCCTACGCACCCTACTCGAACTTTAGAGTTGGAGCCGCTGTTGAGCTCTGCAATGGTGCAATTATCACTGGATCGAACCAAGAGTGCGCCTCCTATTCACTCACCATCTGCGCCGAGCGTGTAGCGCTAAGCTCTGCGTTTTCACGCTTTCCCACTGCATCTATTCGCCGCATTGCCATCTACTCTCCCGACAGCCCTGAGGGCATATCGCCGTGCGGTGCTTGCAGAGAGTATCTCGCTGAGTGCGCCCGTAGAGGCTCCGAAGATATTGAAATTATAGGACTAAAGGGCGGCAGCAGCGCTATGCTCAGCGAGCTGCTACCCTCTGCCTTTACTCTATAGCTCTACAGATAGCTCTTCACCTATCTCCTTAAGGTCTGCAACTACAGCATCGATAAGGTTAATGCCACTCTGGAGGATCTGCGCCTTCTTCTCACGCTCAATATCCCCCGGGATATAGACTCTATCTTGTCCCTTAGCTGGCTTTGCTGCCCTAAAGGTCTCGATCCACTCATCCATCGATGCCTTAAATTCGCTTGCTGGGCGGAAACCATCGATACGCATTGCACCGAAGAAGTGGCCTAACCCCTCCCCTACGCTCTTATCCAGAAGTGGTAGGTATGGCACCTGTGGAGGTACGAATGGCCCGAAGTTAGCACCAGAGAATACTGCTGAGAATATATCGATCAGCGCACCCATACAGTAACCCTTATGGCTGCCGTGCTCATAGTCACCACCTAGCGGAACGATAGCACCACCTCTGGTAATAATATCTGGGTCGGTCGATGGTACACCATCTGCATCTTGAACATAACCAAGCGGTGCACTCTCACCCTTCTTGCCCATAATCGCAAGTTTACCACGTGCAATAGGTGTTGTAGCGAAGTCGGCTACGAATGGCGGTTGATTTTCAGTTGGGATAGCAACTGCTAGTGGATTAGTACCTAGCATTCTACTCACCGATAGTGTTGGAGCTACAAGTGGGTTCGCATTTGTCATAGCAATACCAGTCATATCGTGCTCTAGCGCCATCTCTGCATAGTAGCCTGCGATACCGAAGTGGTTAGAGTTCTTAACTGCAACCCAACCAGTACCTGCAACCTCTGCCTTCTTGATAGCCACCTCCATAGCGTACTTAGCCGCTACGATACCAATCGCACCATCACCATCAACCGTTGCAGTCGATGGACTCTCGTGCACAATACGTGGCTTTGGAGTTACATTCACCCTACCTGCCTTCCACAGGCCGTATATATCCTTCACACGGAGCATACCGTGCGAGCTTAGGCCGTGAAGTTCGGCTGCAAGGAGCACCTCGCTAATTATCTGAGCATCCTGCTCTGAACATCCCATTGCGCCAAATACACCTTGGCAATAGGTCATTAATCTATCGTAGCTATACATATTTTATTTTTATTATTAGTTGTTAATCAATTAAAATGGAAGACCTATTGCGAAGTGCAGTGCTGTCTGGTCTAGTCCCATCTGCTTAAACCACCTCTGCCCCTCTACTGCATTAGGGTTGTGGAGCTTTATACCCCAATCTAGCCTTAGCAGGAAGAAGTTTAGATCATAGCGCAGCCCCACACCTGTATTCAGTGCAAGTTGCTGATATGCGGTCAAGAAGTTATACTTTGCCTCGGCTCTCTCCTCACCATCGCCATTTATCCATATATTACCGCAGTCGAGGAATAGCGCAAGGTTCAATCCCCCTGCAACATTAACTCGATACTCCAAGTTCGCCTCGAATCTTATATTACCAAATTGGTCTGGGTACTCCTCCTGAGTTGGATCATAGAGTGTACTACCCGGCCCTAGTGTTCTAACTTGCCATCCACGCATAGAGTTACTACCCCCTGCGAAGTACTGCCTCTCAATCGGGATAATACTAGAGTTACCATAGGCGTATCCAGCACCTGCAAGCACCCTCCAAGCTATCTGTGAGCGCTTACCGAAGTTAACGCGATTACTCACCTCTGCCATCATCCTCACATACTGCGAGTAGCGTAGACCAAATAGCGTAAAGTAGCTGTCACCCGCCACTGCCTCGGTCTTGGGCGCATTGAATAGCGAGCTTAGACCATAGAATAGGTTACCATTAATATCTCCATTAATCTTGAATGTAAATCCATTACCCTTAATATCTGGGTTTGTATTGTAGTAGTAGGACGCAGATAGACCAGAAATAAGCTGCGATTGGTAGCTATCCCTTAGGTATGGATTGGCTATATCCTCTAGGAAAGCGGCATCAACCCACGGCACCGACACCACATTAACATCCACTGGGTTAATATTAAAGCGTGCGCCATTATTTAGCGTCCAACCATAACCGTAGGTAGCACTCACAATCGAGCGTTCATAGGTTGGGCGGCGTTGGATGCTATATGAGAGGGACATATCTGTCGAGGAGTACTTAAATCCACGCATAACCTCAGGGGAGATTGGCAGCCAGAACCTAGGAACCGAGAGCGATGAGGATACACTAAACTCAAATGAGTTGCGTGCAGTTCTATCCCATAGGAATTCATAGGCACCACGCACCGAGGCATTGAATATCTCAGCACCACCAAATAGATTTCTATTCTGATACCCTAACCCTAGACCCAACGAGAGGTAACTAACATTTGTAGAGACTTCGAAGTCTACCGAGAAGTTCTGACGCACTGTTGGCGTACACCTCAACACACAGCTAAGCTCCCTTTGGGTGGTCTGCGCCTCGCCATCGAGCGTAGTTACATAGACCATCTTTGAGCTATCGATCGGCAGTGGCGAGAAGATAATCGAGGGGTTATAGCCCAGCGAACGAATATTTGCATAGGTCTGCTCTATCTCATCTTGGCTATATAGCTCACCCGGCGACATACCGAGTTGCTCCATAATAATCTTCTCTCTAATAAGCAATTTGTCTCTATAAAGGATATCGACCCCACCAGAGACTAACGTATCGTATGCCCTTGCCTGTTGACTCTCACTAAGTGACGGATCGTAGTCTGAATTCATCGTAATATCCCCAATACGATATATCGGGTGGTTAGCATAGATTGGCGCACCCTCGGCATCTTGGCCAACTTGCTGCTGGGCCACAACGATCCTTAGATCCACAGTGCTATTACCCTTTGAGGAGTCTGCAACGTATGAAATATAGTTCTGATTAAAGCTCCAAAAGCCTTGATTGCCTAAGTACTCAGAGATTCTCTGCCTCTCGCTCTCTAGCACCTTTCTCTCGAACCTTCCCCCACTCTTAATAAGTGAGTTTACAGTATCGCTCTCGATAATTGGAAGTAGGAAGTTATCGGCTACCCTATACTCAATCTTACCAAAGGTAAATGGTTCACGGGCATCAACAGTATATACTACTGTCGATTTACGTTTATCTCCAACCTCGATTGTATCACGTAGTTCAGCATTCAGAAAGCCCATACTCTCTAGGTATATATCCATCATCTTTGAGGATTCGGCAACCTTTGAGCTATCTAGCACAGCTGGCGGCTCACCAACCTTCTCGCTCCAGAACTTATGCCACCCAGTGTGCTTCGAGGTATCGGTCATATTATAGATACCTAGGTTAAAGTATAGACCGAGTAGCTTACGGTTAGGGCTCTGTTGTATATAGCTCTCTAGTTCGTCTCTATCTATATTCGCACCCTTAGGCTCATCAACAACCACACGGTTCTTCACTAGAAGTGACTCGCCCATCGGCACATACTTCGTCGCACTACAACCCACTAGTATAAGCAGAAGGCAGAGGGTAAGTATTCTTCTTATCATTTTTATTAGCAAGTTCTAGTAAATTACTATTTGTTTTTAGTTTCAAAGAGCAAAAATAGGGATTTTTCTTTAATTTTGCGCTATGAAATCTATATCAAAAATCGAGCTACTCGCTCCAGCAGCAAACTTTGAGGTCGGATATTCAGCCATAATGGCTGGTGCCGATGCAATTTATATCGGAGCATCACGCTTCTCAGCACGCTCGGCAGCTGGAAATGATATGCGAGATATCGAGAGACTTTGCCAAGCGGCTCGACCATTTGGAGTAAGGGTCTACCTTGCACTAAACACACTACTACTCAGCGATGAGGAGCTCACCGATGCAAAGCAAACTGCACTCGAGGCTATCGAGGCTGGTGTAGATGCAATAATATTCCAAGATATTAGGGTGCTGGATATGGAGCTACCAATTGAGCTCCACGCCTCAACTCAGACCACACAGATCTCCCCAGAAAGAGCACTAGAGTTTCAGAGGGCAGGGGTTAGCCGCATAGTATTAGAGCGTGGGCTTAGTATCTCGGAGATTAGAGAGATTGCAGAGGCCACCGATGTAGAGCTTGAGGTATTTATTCACGGCGCAATATGTGTAGGTTATAGCGGTATATGCTACCTATCGGAGCACCTCGCAGGCAGGAGTGGCAACCGCGGGGAGTGTGCACAGCCGTGTAGGGGCAGATATAACTTAATAGACGGGAAGGGTAATATAGTGATTCGCGATGAAGCGCTACTATCCCCTCGTGACCTTAACCTTACTCGCCGTGTTGGCGAACTCATAGATGCAGGGGTTCACTCACTAAAGATAGAGGGCAGATTAAAGGATAGCAACTACGTTACCAATATCGTGGGGCACTACCACTCTGAGCTACAGAGACTAGGTGTAGAGCGCACCTCGTGGGGACGTACCACACTAGATTTTACCCCTGATGTTAGGCTTTCGTTCAATCGAGGCTTTACCGAATGGTTCTTCGATGGCACAAAGCCTGGCGAGCGGGGCGTAGAGCGACTAGCACAGAGCGCCGAGGTTGCAGGTCAGTATATAGGCAAGATTATCCGCCTAGAGAATAACTACATAGATATAGAGAGAGCAAAGTCTACCTCCATCTCAAATGGCGATGGACTCAGCTACAGAGATAGCGAGCTAAGGGTTCAAGGCATTAGAGTTAATAGAGCTGAGGGAAGTAGGCTATTTCTTCTATCCACCGAGGGACTAGAGGTTGGACTAAAGCTATACCGTAATAGCTCTATGGAGTTCAAGCCAAAGTCACAAAGGGTAATCGACATAGATATCTCACTCACTGAATCTGAGGGTAACTATATATTAAGGGTTACTGACTCAGAGTGCAGAGAGTCGACACTTACACTACCAATTTCACAGTACGATGAGGCATCTAACCCAGAGCGTGCACTATCGAGCATTAAAGATGGGCTAAAGAAGAGCGGAGGTACTATCTTCAATACCCGAAGCGTAACGGTTCAGTGCGCAAGAGTTCCATTTATGCCATCATCGGTGATAAATGGCATCAGAAGAGAGCTACTAGAGCTTCACCTCCATAGAATCTCAACACTCCAAGAGAGAGAGTATAACAATACCGCCTCAGAGGGGTTAGCGAATCGAAGAGAGGAGAGCCTTATGCGCACTCGCTACTGCATACTTCGCGAGAAGGGGCTATGCCTCAGAGAGTCAAAGTTACCACAACCACTATACCTACTCAATAACCACGTAAAGGTAGCACTTAGGCTCGATTGCGCAAAGTGCGAGATGTACCTAGAGGAGATGGAGTAATATATAGTTAAAAATAAATCCAATAGAGCTATGCCACTAAAGTTACAGACCAGCGTTACCATACCCACACCGCCATTTCAGATAGCAAGAGACAGCCGCGTCCTTATTGTAGGGTCGTGCTTTGCCGAGAATATCGGCTCTAGATTAGAGCTTATATCAATGGTCGAGGAGTGGGGCGAGAGGTCAGTATATTGCAACCCATCGGGCATAGTATATAATCCACTATCGGTTGCCACCGCTGTGGAGACCATTCGCTACGGCAAAGAGTTTACGGCAAGTGACCTACGTGAGCACGGAGGGCTATGGCACTCAATGGAGCACCACGGCAAGTTCTCGGCCTCGACACCCAGCGAGGTACTCGCTAAGATAAATAGAGAGGCGGTAGAGAGCGTTGACTATATTATTGTAACACTTGGTACTGCCTTTGTCTACTTTATGGATGGAAGAGCAGTATCGAATTGCCACAAGATTCCAGAGCGAGAGTTTCAGAGACGAAAGATTACCGTAGAGGAGTCACTGCTAGCACTAGAGAGAATCGCTGCGGCATACCCCTCAGCCAAGGTCATAGTAACCCTAAGCCCTATTCGTCACCTAAGGGATGGGCTTAGTGAAAATTCACTTAGTAAAGCAACACTCAGAGTTGCAATAGATGAATTTTGCAGCAAAGATAGAGCATCAAGGGTCTACTTCCCTGCCTACGAAATACTCCTAGACGAGCTACGAGACTACCGCTTTACCACCGAAGATATGTGCCACCCAACTGAGCAGACACGTGAATATATCTGGGAGAGGTTCGCCGAGGTATTCCTACATAGCAGTGTCGTGGATAGTGTAAAGGAGGCACAGAGAGCAGAGCGAGCAGCTGCACACCGCCCCCTACGCTAACTAACAGTAGTGGTAATCCCTAGTGCCTCGACACGAGAGGCTATCTCCAAGAGCTCCTCACGGGTAACCCTTTGAAGTTCAGAGTGTGGCGTATCTCTATCGATTGAGTATAGCATCACCTCACTTGGGTGTAGCTCCTCGACAATCTCTAACCAAGCATCTACCTCCTGCTTAGTTGTATTATCAAATGGTGTAGAGTTATACTCCCCTCTAAGGAACATAGTCTGAAGAACAAAGTCTCCATTAAATAGCTTCATTAGCTCTACAGTTTCGCTAATTGCACGCCTTCTATTCGGCTGATTTACTAGGTTAACTGTACCCTCTATACCACTATCTAACTTCAACATAGCCTTATCTACACTCTTAAGGGCTCTACGCACCGACTCTCTATCAATCATCGTGGCATTAGTAAGCACACCGATCTTAGCCTCGGGAGCGAGCCTATCACGCAGGGCAATAGTTCCCTCGATAATCGCCTCGAAGTCGGGGTGCATCGTCGGCTCGCCATTACCTGCAAATGTTATAAAGTTCGGGAGTTCACCCTCTGCGGCCATCTCTATAAGCTTACCCTCTAGGGCTTCAAGCACCTCGGACATCGGGTTAAACTTTCCGTGTGGGTTGTCGCTATTCCAACCACACTCACAGTATATGCAGTCAAAGTTACATAGCTTAGCTGTTGGGTGAAGTAGGTTTACCCCTAGTGAAATCCCAAGTCTACGGCTACGTACTGGGCCAAAAATTACTCTATCAAATAGTGCTGTACTCATATCTCTATTACTATACCTTTGAGGCCCTTAGCCCCGCTATAACCGATGCAGTAAAGCCTGCATCCTCCATTGCATTTAATCCCTTAATTGTAATCCCCGCTGGGGTTGTAATCTCGTCGATAAGCTCTTCGGGGTGTCTACCACTTTCTAGTAGTGCTGCGGTACCTCTAAGCACTCCACTGAGCACCTTGACGGCATCCACTGGCCTTACACCTAACTCTACCGCACCCGAAGTCGCTGCCCTGACGTACCTTAGCGCATAGGCTAACCCACACGATCCTAGCGCCATATAGGCATCAAATCTATCTTCGGTAACTACAAGAGATATACCGATAGAGGAGAAGATAGAGTTTATAGTCTCTAGCTCCTCGGCACAGTTTGAGGCCACAAAGCTAACGCCTTGACCCAAAGCAACAGCAGTATTTGGCATTACCCTTACTATGCGCTCCGTGCCATATAGCTCGCTGAGTTCGCTTAGAGATATACCTGCCATAACCGATACGATAGTACCGCTAAAGCCATCTAAGTAACTCTTAGCCTCGGCTGCCAGCCACGGCTTGAGTGCTACTACTGCAATATCTGCACCATTGGCACCACTCACAGCCTCGACCCCTAAAGCATTAAAACTCTGGATAGTATCCTGTGATTTATCAATAATAGATATATCTGATGGCGAAAAGTCGGGAGTTTTCAGTAGTCCACGGGCGATTGCACCGCCCATATTACCAGCTCCAATAAAGGTTATTTTCATGAGATTTATATGTAAATATATAGTGCAATTTAGCGATTTTTCTGGTTTTTCAACCTGTAGGTGGCACTCTTTTTTGTTTTTTGTGCGAATTTACAACTATTTCGCCGAGTGGTTTATTGCTACATAT
>CAYJFH010000044.1:0-16349 GCA_964369485.1 uncultured Rikenellaceae bacterium
CATCTTTTCACGCCTGAAAAGTGCGTATGCACCGGCGAAACAATAGAGGTTGAGCTCAGGGACGACTTGGGCGGTGGAGTCGTTCCCGATAAAATTTCTCTAGCTTGGTTCTTCACAATCAATAACCCCGTGCGTGGGAACGCACCACCGCTACAACGAATCGAAGAGTGATAGCGCGCGGCTATAGATAGCCCCCATATCAAGTGATGCCACTGGTGCATATTGCGCCATTTCACACTCCTCCACCAGTGATACAAACTCATCAGAGAGTGCACTATCAACACCTCGGGATGCAAACTCCTCACGGATCCTATCCTTAGTAAGCTCTGCCATATCGATCGAGTATCTATCGCCCACAAAGCCCCATAGAGCCTTTAGCGTCTCCTCGAAGAATAGCGCACGGTTATTTGCATCGAGTTGCTTCTTAGCACTCTTTAGCCTACGCAGTGCCACTTTACTAGCCTTGCGGGTCTTGGTGCCTACAACATCAGCTCTGCGCCTATCCTGCACCTTTAGTAGCGATATAGCTAGGAGTGCAGCGGCAATTAGAACCACGATAATTATAAAGAATGTGCTTGAATATAGCGCCATTGAGCTACTTGCTACACCCACTGGCGATGTGATGATATACCTAATATCCTCGCCTAGAATCTCTAAATCCTCACGATTAATGCCCGTTACCACAGTTGAGCCCGAGGCCGATGCATCCCTCTGAACATTTAGGTTATACTCTGGTGTTTTAAGTAGTTGGTACTTCTTTGTCTTAGGGTTAAAGTATGCAAACTCTAGTGATGGGATGGTGAAATCTCCCTCGCTACGTGCCACAAATGGAAACTCCCAGACACGCTCGCCTGAGGTTCCGCCAAGTCTTGAACGGAGTCTATCATCAACCTTTGTATCGTACTGTTCGAACTCCGCAGGAAGGCTGAAGTGCGGTATATCCATCAATGGAAAATCACCGCTACCCTTTAGTATCACCGAGAGCGATGCCGCTGAGTTTGCTACAATATTGCTATCACTTAGCTGAGAGCTAAGCTCAAAGTCACCAACTGCCACTGGTAGTCCCACTGGTGCGCCATCGGGTAGAGCCTTAACATTCAGCTTAATCTTTGGGGTTGAGAGCCTCTTTGAAACACTATTTACTGAGCTTCCACCTCCAAAGAACTGATCGTACATTGATGTTCCACTTGCACGGCTAACTATCTGAGCTACTAGCTCTAGTGATGCAGGATCTATAATAATCTCGCCCGAGCGTTGAGGGTATAGCAGCCATTGACGTAGTACCACTGCCTCATATACCTTACCCGATATGGTCTGTCTTCCCCTGCCGCCATTCTGTGGCACTTCTATCTCTTGGGTCCAAAATCCGCCTAGCGAGGGGTAGTTAATATCATTAAATCGAGATATGCCGACCCTAGTGTATAGCTTTAGTTGCGCTGAGATAGCCTCGCCCTTATATGGATTTCTATTTGAAACCTCTAGGCGTAAGAGTATATCATCGCTGGCAAGTTCAGTCTTATTTCTATTGTAGTCAATATCTTGCGCCGAAGAGTTCTGTTGCGAAGAATTACCTCCCCCACTCTGCTGAGGAGTACTACCGGGTTTACCGATAGAGATAGCTAGTGCTTCTGTCTTATACACCTTACCTTCGGCTGTGATAGATGCTGAAGATATCGTTGCCTTCTTTGCATCACGATTCGCCTCAACGTAGTATGTATATGTCTCGGAAGATGACTGGCTCGTCACCCCATTAATGCTCGAAAAGCTCGTACCCATACTAACATTTGGGCCCGATAGCACCCTTAACCCCTCGAACTTAGGGGCTACAAATCCACTACCTTGAGCATTAGTTAGTACGAACTCTACCTGAAACCTATTGCCCTCTATCACTGTCAGCGGCGCTGAGGACTTAAAGGTTATACTCTGAGCTAGTGCCCCTAGTGTTGTAAATATTGCTAATAGAAGAATTATTAAGCTCTTTCTCATACTCTTTTGCGGTGGTTTGGAAGGAAAAATTGAAGCACAAGTAGTCCTAGTGCAATGTATAGTAGATAAAAATATTGATCGGCATATTGGTCATACATAGTAGTTGTAGACTCCTCGGACTCCATCTTCTCAATGTACTTTAAAATCTCATCGAGCCCTACACTACGCTCCGATGAGCGCACATATATACCATTAGTGGTAGCGGCAATCTCATTTAGGGTCTCCTCGTCAAGTTTACTCACGACAATCTGCCCATCGCTATCCTTGACCATCTCGCCATCAATGGTAATCGGTGCACCCTCTGGGGTGCCGATACCGATAGTGTGGATAGTAATACCCTGCTCTGCGGCCGCTTGGGCTGCTGCTAGTGGGTCATCATCGTGGCTCTCGCCATCTGTGATAACAACAATCGCTCGTGTATTATCCATCTGCTCGTCCTCGCTCTTTGGCATTGCGAGGGTAGCTACCTCAATAGCCTTTTGGAGTGATGTACCTTGACGAGGTACTATATCGGTCGATAGTGACTTAACAAAGCCCTTTGCCGACATATAGTCACCCGTAATTGGTAGCTGTACATAGGCATCTCCTGCAAATACAACCATACCTACCTGCTCATCCTCTAGCTTTTCGAGTAACTGGCCAATTGAGTACTTTGTCCTCTCTAGTCTATTCGGGGCAAAGTCTTCGGCAAGCATCGAACGACTAACGTCCACAACAAGCATAATCTTGCCTCCCTTGCGCTTAACCTCACGTAGCTTGCTACCTGCCTGAGGGCGAGCTAGTGCCACGATCATAAGCGCAACGGCACATAGCAGTAGCGCAAACTTTAAAGTAACTCTAGCGGGACTATATCCCACCATAAGTTTTGAGAGTAGTGGTATCTCGCCAAATCTAGCAATCAACTTACTCTGTCGTCTTCTGTATATATAATATATGACTACCAGCAGTGGAATCACCACTAGTAGATATAGGTATTCAGGTGTTTGAAATCTTAACATATCTTCGCTCTAACGTTTTTTTATCTTATGGAATCTTACGAAGTATCAGGTAGTTCAGTAGTGCCATTAGTAGCAGCAGCGCTATTGCGGCGGCTAGGAATGGAACGAATAGCTCTTGATAACTAACCGAGCTCTCGACCTCAATCTTCGCCTTTTCGAGTTGGTTAATTTCGTTATATATCTCAGAGAGTTTACTATTATCAGTGGCTCTAAAGTACTTACCGCCTGTCATCTCCGAAATCTCGGTTAGCAGCTCTTCGTCAATCTTAACCTCCACATCTTGATATACCACATCACCCCACATATCTATGGCTGGGTATGGTGCCATACCCTCACTGCCAACACCAATAGTGTAGACCTTAACACCAAACTCCTTGGCAACTTCAGCTGCTGTGAGTGGGTCAATCTGTCCGCTATTATTCTCACCATCGGTTAGTAGCACTACCACCTTACTAGGCGAATCGCTCCCCCTTAGTCTATTTACTGCCGTTGTGAGTCCATTACCTATAGCAGTTCCATCGGCAATAATTCCCATCTGCACCTGCGATAGTAGATTCACGAGTGTTCTATGGTCCGAGGTTAGTGGTGCTTGGGTAAATGCCTCGCCTGCAAAGACTACTAGTCCAATTCTATCACTAGGTCTATCTAACATAAAGCGACTTGATATCTCCTTGGCTGCTGCAAAGCGGTCAGGTGTAAAGTCACGCGCTAACATCGAGGTTGAGATATCGAGCGCAACAACGATATCGATACCCTCGGTTGTCGAGTTCGAGGTAGTAGAGGTGCTCTGCGGACGTGCAGCAGAGAATATAGTTAGCCCCACGGCTAGACATAGTAGCGCAAATGGGATATGGCGAATCCAATAGTTTGCCGTACGTCCTGCGCTCTTCACTGGTTCTATCGAAGAGACTCCAACGGCTACGCCCCCACGCCTCTGGGTATAAATGTAGTAGAGAACCATCGGCACTAACAGCAGTAGTAGCCATAGCATCCACCCATTCTCAAACCTTATGATATTAAAGTAATCCATAATTATCTTCTTTTTCGATTAAAAGTTCTACCAACTCTTACCACTAGATCTGCCGACTGCCTCGCCCTCACGCTTCTCGTCAACCTTCTGCTTAGTGCGATCCTCGGCACGCTGAATTGCATCTGCCATCTTCTCGGCATCGGCTCTACTCTGAGGCTTCTGAGCTTCGCTCTGCTGCTCTTTCTGATCCTTATCGCCCTTATCCTGCTGATCGTCCTTGTTCTGATCTTTATTCTGTTGGTTATCCTTATTCTGCTGGTCTTGTTGATCTTGCTGATCTTGGTTGTCATTACCACCACCGCCGCCGCCATCACCATCCTGCTTTAGGGCTTGGGCGTAGGCTAGGTTATAGCGTGCACTATCAAACCTAGGGTTTAGCCTTAGTGATTGCTTATAGCTCTCAATCGCTGCATCTAACTTGCCTTGATCCTGCTGTCGCTGTGAAAGCTGCGCATTGCCTAGGTTATAGAGCGCGTGGGATATCTCCTCTAGTTTAGTAGAATCGGCAGCAAGCAGCTGAGCTGATCGTCCCCACATCGCCTCGGCATCGCTAAATAACCCTTGGCGAAATAGCGCACTTGCGAGGTTTGAGATAGCCACTTGGGACTCACTATTAATCTGTAGCGCACTACGATAGTGCACCTCGGCGGCCTTATAGTTCCCATTCTTATACTCCTCGTTTCCTTCACGGATATATCCATTCTCCCTCTGTGCCTGTGCTACAACTGTAGAGAGTATAGCAAGGGCGGTTAGCAAAAATATCTTTATGGTCTTTGATCTCATATCTATCATCTTTACTTGCCTTTAGTCATTACTTTAAAGTCTGCTCTTCACTCTGCTCTACCTCTATCGGTTTTGTCTGCTCGATATAGTAGAAGGCATCGAAGTATGCAACTTCACAATCCTCGCCACTCGGTACCATCTTAGCGAACTTCACTAGATCCGAGAGCTCAAATAGTTCACGCATTGAGTTTACAAGTCGTGGCTCTTGGTGTAGTTCTTTTAGGGCTTTTAGTATCTCTGAGGTAGTCATCTCCATCGCCCCAACTCCATATCTACCCTCTAGGTATATACGAATTGTATCGGTAATAGCTGTGTAGTACTCCTTAGCCTTACCGCTCTGCCATAACTTCTGAGCACGTATAGTCTCTAGCGAGTCGATAGCAGCAAGGTGAGGGGCAAGAGGCATCTTCTGCTCTGCGATTCTGCGTCTTCTACTCCTATACCATAGGATACCTAGTATAATTAGTGCAATGAGCACCACTCCACCTACGATCCACCAAATATAGTGCATAAAGTCCGCCTTGAACTCAGCCCAACTATATGGAGCACCCATAATCTCGGTGATATCCATAGGTCTGTGCTTAGTTGTGTCGATATCGTATGTACCGACTGTGAGTTGCACTTTATTGTTGGTAAAGAGTGTATCTACTGGGTCTACATTACTGAGGAATATAGGGAAGCTATCAATAGCATATAACCCCTTGTCGAATGAGGTAATCTTATAGGATAGTCTAATTGGTGTGGCTCTGCCCTTAAACTGATCAATAAGCGTATCGACCTTTGGACCCGATATAATCTCTAGCCTCTCGTTTAGTCTACCATCAGTAAACTCTGGCATATAGATAGTCGAGGCCATATCCTTGACTATATCAACGTATAGTGTAAGGGTATCACCAATCATTATCGAGTCTCTAGATATACCTATCGAGGCGGAAGTCTCAATAAGCTGCGCTCTAGAGCTAAGGCTAAATGCCGCAAGGAGCGTGGTACATATCAAAAGTCTTAACTTCATATCTTCTTTTTATCTCATTTTGAATAGCTTGATAAGTGATGCCACATAGTCATCATCTGTGGCCACCGACACGCTATTTATCTTCTTACTATTAAAGAGCGATAGTAGCTCTTCGCTACGGCTCTCGAAGTGCTTTGCATAGCTCTCCCTTACTCTGCGAGATGAGGTATCTACCCAACGCTTCTCGCCACTCTCCATATCACGCATCTCTACGACTCCGACATTTGGCATCTCCGCCTCACGCCTATCATATAGCCTTAGGGCTACCATATCGTGCTTAGAGCTTGCGATAGTTAGCGTACGGCTAGATTCGCCCATCAGCTTACCACCATCGATAAAGTCCGAGAGGATAAAGGCTGTACACCTCTTCTTCTGCACCCCCACGAAGAACTCCAGCGCAGCGGCTACATCAGTACCGCTACTCTGTGGCTCGAAGTCGATAAGGTCAGTAATGATACGTAGTACGTGCTGCCTACCCTTCTTCGGCGGGATATACTTCTCAACTTTGTCCGAGAAGAGTATCACCCCTACTTTGTCATTATTTGAGGCAGCCGAGAATGCAAGTGTAGCGGCTATCTCCGTTGCGAGTTGTCGCTTATACATAGTGGTAGTACCAAAGCCACCAGAGCCACTAATATCTATTAGTAGCATCATAGTGAGCTCACGCTCCTCCTCATATAGTTTAATGTGTGGTGAGCGTGTACGAGCAGTCACGTTCCAATCGATATCGCGCACATCGTCGCCGATTCGATAGTCACGCACCTCGCTAAATGCCATCCCTCGACCCTTAAAGGCAGTGTGGTACTTACCTGCAAAGATCTCATTGGAGAGCCCACGTGTCTTTATCTCGACACGGCGCACCTTCTTTAATATATCCTTATCCATTAAGGTACTTCAACTGCATTTAGGATATCTGTGATAATATCTTCTGAGGTGATATTTTCAGCCTCAGCCTCGTAGGTTACCCCAATTCTGTGGCGCATAACATCGTAGGCTACGGCTCTAACATCCTCTGGAATTACATAGCCCCTACGGTTAATAAATGCGTATGCCTTAGCTGCCTTAGCAAGCGATATTGAGGCACGAGGCGAACAACCACAACCGATAAGTATCGCAAGGTTCTCTAACCCCTCTACGCTCTGCGGTTCACGAGTTGCAAATACAATATCTACGATATATTTCTGAATCTTCTGGTCGATATATACCTGCTCTACCACCTCACGTGCTGCGGTAATATCCTCAGGCTTTAGTACTGGTGATGCCTTCGGAAAGCCCTTTGCACTCATATTCTGCTCGATGATTACCATCTCCTCCTTACGAGTTGGGTATCCAATCTTAACCTTTAGCATAAAGCGGTCTAGCTGTGCCTCAGGTAGTGGATATGTACCCTCCTGCTCCACAGGGTTTTGAGTTGCCATTACAAGGAATGGCGTAGGGAGTGGATATGTTGTATCGCCAATTGTTACTTGGCGCTCCTGCATAGCCTCTAGCAGAGCCGACTGCACCTTAGCAGGCGAACGGTTAATCTCATCGGCTAGGATAAAGTTAGCAAAGATAGGCCCCTTCTTTACCGAGAACTCTTCGCTCTTCTGCGAGTAGATAAGTGTACCTGTAAGGTCGGCTGGCAGGAGGTCAGGAGTGAACTGAATACGTGAGAATTTACCTGCAATAGCATCCGAGAGTGTATTAATGGCAAGTGTCTTTGCAAGTCCCGGCACACCCTCCAGCAGGATATGACCACCCGATAGTAGGCCAATCAAAAGGCTATTAATTAGCCCCTTCTGTCCCACGATAACTTTGCCCATCTCCATAGTAAGGATATCGACAAAGGCGCTCTGAGCCTGAATCTTCTCGCTCAGCTCCTTAATGTTTACTGTTTCGCTCATCTTATATCTGTTATAATATGTATTAAAATATTTGCATCTATACTAATTTGCACTAGTAGCTCTGTTCCTTCAAATAAACGAAGTGAAAATATAAAATATTTTGCACAAAAATACTATTTTTTTTGGAATTATAAATTTTTACTTTACCTTTGCAGTGTATTAGTACTCCAATACACTAAATCGCTAATAAAAATTACTATTTATAACCGCATATTATTAACCGCAATTACTAATATTTTAGAAGATATGATTACCCTAAAGAACCTTAACTTTTGCTACAAGCAGAGCACCCCGATACTCTCTGGGATTAATATTAAAATTGAGCGTGGGGTTATCTGTGGGCTACTAGGCAGCAATGGCGTGGGCAAGACTACCCTACTGCACCTTATCGCCGGACTACTAAAGCCATCGACCAGTAGCAACCTTACCGTATTGGGCAGAGTGCCATTTAAACGCTCAGTTGATTTCCTTAGCTCTGTATTTATAGTTCCCGAGGAGTTTGAACTTCCTAGAGTCTCGATTCTAAAGTACGCCTCGATGTATGGTAAGTTCTACCCTAACTTCTCAAAGGAACAGCTAATTGAAGCACTCCAAGAGCTAGAGGTAAACCCTGAAGAGAAGATGAATATTATGAGCTTTGGTCAGCGCAAGAAGGCATATATCGCCTTTGCGCTCGCCTGCAACACTGAGATCCTACTACTAGATGAGCCCACAAATGGGTTAGATATCACCTCTAAGGCTGCATTCCGCCGTGCAATGGCTCGCTTCGCCGATAGCGACAGAACCATTATTATCAGCACCCACCAAGTTCGAGACCTCGAAGAGGTATTGGACTCTATTATAATCCTCGAGAACACCGGAGTTCTACTCCATCAGAGCGTTGGTGATATCACCAAGAAGCTACGATTCGAGGTAGTAGAGCCAACTACCCCTGCCATCTATAAACAGCCAACTTTCCACGGACTAATGGGCGTAGTGGAGCAAGATGGCTCAAAGGAGGAGACGCAACTAGATATCGAACTGCTATTTGGTGCCGTGACTGAGTCACCAGATAAAATCCGCAAAATTTTTAACTAAACTATAGTACTACACAGATATGAAAAACTTTAAGTGTTCAAGATTTCTAAGCTACACACTCTCACAGCTTAGAGTAGACTATAAGGGCTTCCTAAAGTCCTACGCAATATTTGCAGCCATCTCAGTGATTATCTATATCGTTATTATGACACTAACATTCGATGGTGATAAGACTGCTGCATTCCCAGCTGTTCCGACAATGCTAATTATCATCTTTAGCTTTATGTGGATGTCGAAACTCTGCAAAGCCTTCAAGGAGTACCACTCTGCACTCTCTGCCCCTAGGGTGATGATGCTCCCTGCAAGTAAATCTGAGAAATTCCTCTCAATTGTGGCAGTAAAGGGTATTGTACTTCCACTTGGATATGCCGCCACTCTAGTGGCAATAGTGTGCCTTTCTTCTATCTTCTATAGTGGAGATCTACTAACACAGGTACATCAAACAGTTGCCTCGATTATCAATCCTCAGATAGAGTACACATTCTCAGATTTAGGCACCCAGATAGCAACAATGCATCCATATCATCAGCAACTTACAGCCAGTAGTATAATAATGTATGGACTTAACTATCTTGCATATAGCCTATTTATGGGTGTAATATTCAGACGCAGACAGTTCGGACTAGCTATTGCCATAATAATTGCATTCTCACTCTTAGCAATACTACTCATTATTAAGTATATAGCAGTTACTAATAATCCTATAGAATCAATAGAGAACCTCTACTCACTTATAAACTATAGATATTACTTTGAGCTGCCAATTATTACTATCTTCTTCATTGGGGCTTGGCTAAAGTTCCGTTCACTTCAAATCAAGAGATAAAGCAATGATATTCAACGACCAAAGACCTATATACCTGCAAATTTCGCAGCTTATAGGCTCCTACATACTCTCAGGTGAGTGGGCAGAGGCTACTCGCATACCATCTGTAAGGGAGTTCGGTATAACCTTAGGGGTAAACCCCGCAACTATCCTAAGGGCATACGACGAACTAAGTAGATTAGATATTATAGAGCAGCGTCGGGGTGTCGGATACTTTGTGAAGGAGGGCGCAGCAAAGTCGGTGCGCAAGGCGCGAAAGGCTGAGTTTATCAGCGAGACCCTCCCACAGTTCTTTGCCGATATGGACTCACTAAGTATCACTATCGACGAGGTAGTGGAGCACTACAAGGTGCGATAGTGAGCACAGAGCGAAGTTATACCGCACTGCTCACACTTAGGTTTACGAGCAAGGCAGGTATATCTACCGTGTAGAATCAACCAGTGGTGGGCATCGCCGAGCAGTTCGCCGTAGCCCGCCGCAGTAAAACCAGCAACAAGTTGTAGCTCAGTATCGAGTGGGGTCTTAGCCTTCTGACTCAGCCCAATTCGAGCAGCTACACGAAAGACGTGGGTATCGACCGCAAATTCACACTCTCCAAATGCAACTGAGAGTACTACACTTGCAGTCTTACGCCCAACTCCACTTAGGCTCTCTAGATCCTTGCGATTAGAGGGAACCTCCGAAGAGAATCGTTCAACGAGCGCAACTGCCATATTATAGAGGTGCTCAGACTTAGCATTAGGGTAGGAAACGGAGCGTATATAGCCAAAGATCTCCTCAGGGGAGCTATTGGCCATAGCCCTTGGTGTACCCATAGCTCTGAAGAGCTCAGGGGTCACCATATTAACCCGCTTATCGGTACACTGTGCCGAGAGTATTACGGCTACAAGTAGCTCGAATGGGTTAGTATAGTCAAGTTCACTGCGAGGCGCAGGCATTGTGCGATGGAAGTACTCAGCCACTGAGCGAAATAGCTCCTTGCGCTTTGGCGATATTCTAGTCATTTAGTATTCTCTTTATATTTTTATGAGACAAAGATAGTAAAAAATAGCTGTAACTTTTTATACCATTAAATTGTCTAACTGTAGAGATTTCAGAGCCATATCCGATAAAAAAGATAGAATAATATTTGGTTTATAAAATAAACTACTTTATATTTGCAATAAACAACAACAAACATACCTCAATGAAAAAGTTAATCACCACTACCCTAATGCTACTCTGCGCTACGATAAGTTTCGCGCAGAGTAGCCAAAAGTTCACCGTCAAGGGCACAGCCATCGACACAGTAAAGAGCGAGGCTGCCGCCTTTGCCACAGTAGTACTGCTAGATGCCCAGAAGCAACTCATAGCATCTAGCTACTGTGACGACAGAGGCGACTTCAGACTCACAGCTCCACAGGGCGACTATACATTCCAACTTAGTATGGTAGGCTACGCTCCACTAGTGAAGACCATAGAGCTAAGCGAAAATCTAGACCTTGGCACTGTTGCCATTAGCGAGGGCCTCAACATTGGAGCCGTTAAGGTTATCGGTCAGCTTGTGACCTCTGATCTCGATAAGACATCATACAACACGGAGTTCGACCCCGAAGCCCCAGCACTCACAGCCCTTGAGATGATGCGCAAGGTGCCTATGCTATCTGTCGATGGCGAGGAGACAGTACGCCTAAGAGGTGAGACTAACTTCAAGATACTTATCAATGGTAAGAGCTCATCACTACTTAGCGGCAACTACAAGGACGTTCTACGTTCGATGCCCGCTAGTTCGATTAAGCGTATCGAGGTTATCACCTCGCCTCCTGCAAAGTACGATGCTGAGGGTATCGGTGGTATTATCAATATCGTAACTAACCGCAAGGCTATCGAGGGCTTCAACGGTTCACTTTGGAGCAAGTACGGCACACTAGGTGATTGGAACCTAGGCACATACCTTGCGGGTACTGCTGGTAAGTTCAACTTCTCGGGCAATATCTACCTTGGCAACTATAATAGACCAGAGAATATCGCTAGTGCACAGATTACAACACATAACTCTGTGGATCAATACCTACAAAATTACGAACTGAATACCGCAAGAGATGGCGATTACCAAGGTATCGGAGTGGAGATGTCATATGAATTTGACTCACTAAACCTACTTACTCTATCGATTAATGGTACACTCGGTGGAGGTAACAACACCGACAATGCAATCTACAATATCTTCTCTCAAAGTGGTGCGCTTACAGATGCATATAGCAATATAAGCAAGGGTTTTAATAGCTGGGGTAGTATAGGTGCGAGCCTCGACTATCAGCGTACATTCTCGCGACCAGACCAGAACTTAACTGCCTCGTACAAGGTTGACTATAGCCCAAACAATAGCCACTTCTCAAATATCATCGCCCCTATCTCGGGCTCGCTACACCCTAGTAGCCAAAATCGCAGCGAGAATAGCGCTTGGGGGATGGAGCACGCATTTCAGATCGACTACTTTGACCCTATCACAGATAAGCACCAAATCGAGACTGGCGTAAAGTACACTCTACGTCCAAGTATTAGTAATAGTATCAATGAGTTTCTAAGCGGAACGGAGTGGGTGGAAAACATCGCTCTAAAGAATGACCTGGACTATATGCAGCACATCGCCTCGGCATATGGCGCATACCAATTTAAGTTTGGAGGTTTTGCAGTAAAGGCTGGTGCACGTGCCGAATATACAATCAATGATGGCGAGTATATTGGCCAAGTTATAACACCTATGTTTACCCGTTACTTCAATATCGTGCCATACCTGAACTTCGGCTATAAGATTGACCACTTCCAGAGCCTAAAGGCAGGATATACTCAGCGAATCACACGCCCGGGCATTGGATACCTTAACCCATATGTAAATACCGAAAATCCTCAGTTTATCCAAACTGGTAACCCTAACCTAGACCCTGAACTTACACACAGCTTTGAGGTTGCATATGGTATCTTTAAGCCTATGTTCAATATCAACACTACCCTATCGGCAGGTATTACCAACAACTCTATTGAAAGGTTAACCACTATCGTCGATGGTATTGGATATAGTAAACCTGAAAATATTGGCCAAGAGCGTTCATTCAGCGCATCACTTAGTGCAGGGGCGAGGTTCTTCGATAATAAACTCTCACTTACATTCAATGGCTCGACTAGTTACAAGGATATAGCTACCAATGACGGCACGGGCGCTAGCAATAGTGGATGGGAGGCAAATATATTTGCAATGGTCTCTGCCGAGATGTGGAAGGATGGTAATGTATCGCTCAATGGTGGTTGGGGCAGATATGGCGTGTCGCTTCAGGGTTCAGGTAGCGAGTACTACCACAGCAACGTATCGGTAACCCAAAGGCTATTCGAAAAGCGCCTAGGTATCACCTTAAGTGTAGCAAGCCCACTAACGAAGTACAACTTCTATGAGATGGCATACTCTGATCCCGGCATCTTCGATCAGATGATGAAGATAAAGACCCTAGCGCAGGATTTCTCGCTCTCACTCTCTTGGAGATTCGGCTCTGTTAAGGGATTTGTAAAGCAGACTAAACGTACTATCGAAAGTAACGACCAACTCCAAGGAGGTGGTGGCGGCCAAGGTGGCGCTGGCGGCGGTGCAGGCGGTGGTATAATGTAGCGCTACGATAGCCTATAATCTAAAAAAAATGCGTGATAGCGGTAAATACCTACTGCTTTCACGCATTTTTTAATCAATTTAATTTAATTCACAAAAAACATTAATATGCTATCAATCAACAAAATAAGATATTTTATACTTATTATCAACCACTTAGCGACTGACTTCGCTTCATTATTTCAGCAAAAAATTTTGGCATTTTATAAATTTTTTATAATTTTGCAGAAGTTTAAAGAATACTTAAATATGGCAAATACACATTATCAGTGTATTTGCAGCTAAACTTCATCTAGTATACTAACAACTTTGCACAGTCAATCGGCTAGTGCAAGATGAGCAATATTGAGTGAGGAGATGGATAGAACTGAGTGTGATCATATTAATATTGCAAATTACAACAAAACACTAACAATAAACTAAAAATCAATGTTTTTAACATCAACCCGTCTATTCATTATTGTAAGCAGACTGCTTGTAGATGGATATTACAAGAAGAGGATGATAACTGCACCGGAACTTGCAGACTTCTTCAACGTAAATAAGAGAGCACTGATGCCTGCTCTACATCGACTTACACAAGCTGGTTACCTGCGTAGTCAGATTGGTGGCTCTACCCCGGGCTTCCGCTTTACAAAGGATCCAAAAGAGATCAACACTGGAGAAATTATTCGTAACCTTGAGGGTGAAATGAAGATGGATAGCTGTAGGGATCTTATCCCTAATGTGAATTGCATCTGCGACAGCTGCACAAACTGTCTATTCTATAACAAGATCAACCAGATGATCGACGATGAGCGCAAAAAGCTATACAAGATCTCGCTTTTCGATCTTTTTGCAGACACTAAACTCTTTAAGGATCTAACCCAAGAAGAACAACAGGTTATTATCGGCCAAGCATAACATTTTGAAATATGCGAAGTGATGTTTGACAGCATGTTACTTTACATATAATATATAACTAAAGCAGGGCTATTTCATAATGAAGTAGCCCTGCTTTAGTTATATCAAGACTTTAACTATCTCGATGAAAATGAGCGGATACCCATAATTTCACGCACATCACGCAGTGTCTGCTGAGCGCTCTTCTTAGCCTGCTCTGCACCGTGTGCCGCAACTTCGGCAAGGTACTTATCATTACTACGAATCTCTAGGATACGCTCACGAAGTGGTGCAATTGCTGCTACTAGATCCTCGGCAAGTTGCTTTTTGAGGTCACCATAGCGAATCGAACAGTCCGCATATGCTCCTCTAAATTGTGCAAGGGTCTCAGGGGCAGTTACTAGCTCCATAATCGAGAAGAGATTATCAATACACTCAGTTGGAGCTGAGTTCATCTCCGTTGGGCCACTATCAGTCTTAGCCTTCATCACCTTCTTGCGAATTACCTCATCGCTATCCACAAGATATAGTCCATTGCCGCTACTCTTACCCATCTTGCCTGTGCCATCAAGCCCCGGAACCTTCACAAGTTCACTACCGAAGTTATAGGCTACTGGCTCTGGGAAGTACTCAACGCCATAGATAGAGTTAAATCTACGTGCGTACTTTCTGGTCATCTCCAAGTGCTGCTCTTGGTCCTTACCTACTGGCACCCTTGTTGCACGGTGAATAAGGATATCGGCCGCCATAAGTACTGGGTATGTAAGCAGACCTGCGTTCACATTCTCGGAGTGTTGGCGAACCTTATCCTTGAATGATGCTGTACGCTCCAGCTCACCAATATATGCGTGCATATTGAGTAGTAGGTATAGCTCGGCTACCTCTTGCACATCGCTCTGAATATAGATCGCAGACTTCTCTGGGCTAAGTCCAGCACCTAGATACTCGCTCAGCACATTTCTAGTATTCACCCCTAGAGTCTCAGGGTCAGGGTGGGTTGTTAGTGAGTGGTAGTCCGCAATAAAGAATAGACACTCTGCATCATCCTGCATCTTTATGAAGTTGCGAAGTGCGCCGTAGTAGTTACCAAGGTGAAGGTTACCAGTGGCACGAATTCCGCTTAATACTTTTTCCATTGTGTTTATGAAGATTTGTTTTAATTTATTAGGAAATTTCTACAAAAATAGTAATTTTGTATGAATAATAGATAAACTTAATCTATCAAAATTTATGAAAATATATACCCGCACTGGCGATAAGGGAACAACTGCCCTAGTAGGAGGCAGACGCATCAGCAAGGCAAGCCTTAGAATTGAGGCCTATGGCACTCTTGATGAACTATCTGCTCACCTTGGATTCCTTGCCAGCGATAACTTTAAGCTAAGCGAGACTATAGAGGCTCAACTCCACGAGATTATTAGTCGTGTTATGGACTGTTCAGCTATTGTGGCAAGCGAGGATGAGACACTCGAGAAGCTACCAAAAATTGGCGAGACTCACTCTCAAGCCCTTGAGCAGTGGTGTGATGAGCTACTCGAAGGCCTGCCACAACTTCGCCACTTTACCCTACCGATTGGCACTGGTGCTATGAGCTATTCGCACGTATGCCGCACAGTTGCACGCCGTGCCGAGAGGGCAATGGTGCGCACTTGTGATAGCGGTGAGACTATCCCAGAGTGGACTATGACCTATATCAATCGCCTATCGGACTACCTATATGCACTATCTCGCAACCTAGCGCATAGTAGCGGCAGAGAGGACATACTATGGAGGGAGAATAGAGGGTAACATTTTTTTTACAAAGATTTTAACCTAAAAGAGTTGCATAGAAGATAAATTCTACTATTTTTGCACTCTACAAAGTAGCAATTAATAAACCTAATTTACAGATAAACAATGTATTGGACACTAGAACTAGCATCTAAACTTGAAGATGCACCTTGGCCAGCAACCAAAGAAGAACTTATCGACTACGCCGTGCGCTCAGGTGCACCACTTGAAGTAGTTGAAAACCTACAAGACATAGAGGACGAAGGCGATGTATATGATAGCATCGAGGACATTTGGCCAGACTACCCACAGAAGGATGACTTCTTCTTCAATGAAGAGGAGTACTAGTAGGGCATAACCTTATAAAGCATAACCTCTAAAGATAGAGTAATTAAGTAGAGCTCAGATAGCACCAGTTGCTATCTGAGCTCTCTTCTTTAATCACATTTACATTTTTACTA
>CAYJFH010000045.1:0-15876 GCA_964369485.1 uncultured Rikenellaceae bacterium
TGGCTACTTTAGTGCCAAAAGCTAGCTACTAGGTGTTCATACCACCACAGCAGTTAACAACTTGACCAGTTACGTAGCTCGAAAGGTCGCTACCTAGGAAGATACATACATTAGCAACATCCTCTGGAGTACCACCACGGCGAAGTGGAATCTTAGATGCCCACTCATTGCGAACCTCCTCTGGAAGTTGGTGAGTCATCTCAGTGATGATAAAGCCCGGAGCGATAGCGTTACAACGAACACCGCGCGAACCTAGCTCTTGAGCAACTGACTTAGTGAAGCCAATCATACCAGCCTTCGATGCCGAGTAGTTAGCCTGACCAGCGTTACCAGATACACCTACAACTGAACTCATATTAATAATAGAGCCCGAGCGCTGCTTCATCATAATTGGAGTAACTGCCTTAGTTAGGTTAAATGCACTCTTAAGGTTTACGTTGATAACAAGATCCCACTGCTCTTCGGTCATACGCATAAGTAGACCGTCGCGAGTGATACCAGCATTATTAACTAGGATGTCAATTCTACCGAACTCCTTAGCGATATCCGCTACAGTTGCGTTCGATGCCGCAAAGTCAGCAGCGTTAGATACGTAACCCTTTACCTTTGTTCCATATTCAGATAGTTCCTTCTCTGTCTCTGCGATCACCTCTTCTGATGCCATGTCTGTAAAGGCAACTGAAGCGCCAGCCTTTACATACTCTAGTGCAATGGCTTTACCAATGCCACGTGCAGCACCAGTAATAAGTGCTACTTTGTTCTCTAGTAATTTCATTTTCTATTAAAGTTTATTGTTATTGAAAGTTTATAATTTTTTAACTAATCAAAAGCAAAGTTACACTTTTTTACATAACTATACTATTCCCCCCTAAAAATAGATATCAGCCGCTGTTCGAAAGTCGGCAAAATCGTGTGGATTTTTTACTGTGTTTTGTGTCAAAACAGCAATTTTCGTGTGTCATATCTACAATTTCCGCCCTAAAAAATGTCACATCAGGTGTGTCCAAACTACAATTTGGGTGTGTCTAAACTACAATCGTGTGTCTTATCAGCAAAACTTTCAATCTTGGATGGAAAACTTACTTTTTGCACTTGCGGGTGAAGAAATAATGCCTTAGATTTGTCTTCGAGCAACGGAAAGTTTAAGGTGTTTTTTGTAAGATTTTTAGTTGCAAACGTGGGTGCTCTACTGCTGTCAATTTGTAGAGCCCCACACCATTTTTAAAAAATAAGAATTTACTTATATATATAAATAAATAAACTGATGACCATGAAAAAGATCTTAATGATTGTCGCTTTTGCACTAATAGGTGTTGCAGCGTCGGCGCAGAGTCAAGGACTACAATTTTTGAATGTTAAGTCATTTAATAGTGCTCTTGAATATGCTCAATCGCAAGACAAAATCCTTATGGTGGATGTATATACTACTTGGTGTGGACCATGTCAGCACCTCTCAAATAGTGTATTTCCATCGGCAGAGTTGACCGATCTAAATGAGGTTATGGTATCGTATAAAATAGATGCAGAGAAGGGTGAAGGTGTTAGCTTCGCAAAGAAGTGGAAAGTAGCTAGTTATCCTACAATGCTATTCTTTTATGAAGGGCAGTTAATCGGCACCATGGTGGGTGGGGCTTATGACGCTGAGCACTTTATGGAGAGGGTAGCGAAGGAAATTTTCGAGCTAGATGAAGCTTCAATGGAAGAAGGTAACACTGCCTCCCTGCATTAATCAGGCATTCTACTGCTATTTACACCTCTCCCCAAACTTTTTTAATAGAAAAAGTAGTCTTGGTGTAGATCCGGCGGTTACCGCGCTTAGTTCTTATTCTTCTTATTTAGTAGCGCGGTAGTTTTTTTAGGGGGTATGATGAAAACTCTATAGTTGGTTTAGATTAAGTTCTAGGCCAACTATAGTTGCGTTTGGGGGGTATGCTAAAGTAAGCTATTGTTGGCATTGTGGTATTAAATGGAGATTAAATTTTGTAGAATTAAAGTTTATTTATACCTTTACTTTTATATGCAATAAAATTAATTAAAAAAATAAATAAACAACCCAAACAACAATGAAAGATACTCAAATTGCTGAGCTAATTGCTCTGGAGAAGAACCGTCAAACACACGGCCTAGAGCTTATCGCATCGGAGAACTATGTAAGTGATGATGTTATGGAGGCGCAAGGCTCTGTACTAACAAATAAGTATGCCGAAGGTTATCCAGCAGCTCGCTACTATGGTGGTTGCGAGGTAGTTGACAAAGTTGAGCAACTAGCAATCGATAGACTATGTGAGCTATTCGGTGCAGAGTTCGCTAACGTTCAGCCTCACTCAGGTGCAAGTGCTAACCTTGCAGTATTCCTAACATGTATGAAGCCGGGCGACACATTCCTAGGTCTTGACCTTGCACATGGTGGTCACCTTACCCACGGCTCGCCAGTTAACTTCTCTGGTTTCCTATATAATCCAGTTGGTTATCAAGTAGATGAAGAGACAGGAACTATCAACTACGATAAGATGGAGGCGCTTGCCCTAGAGCATAAACCTAAGATGATTATCGGTGGTGCTAGTGCATACTCAAGGGAGTGGGACTACGCTAGAATGCGCGAAATCGCTGATAAAGTAGGTGCAATTCTATGGGTAGATATGGCTCACACAGCAGGTCTTGTAGCTGCAGGTATCCTAAGTAACCCTGTGCCTCATGCGCACGTAGTTACATCTACAACTCACAAGACCCTACGTGGCCCTCGTGGTGGTGTAATTATCGTAGGTAAGGATTTTGACAATCCATGGGGTGTTACAACTCCTAAGGGTGAGGTTAAGAAGTTCTCTGCTATGATCAATTCAGCAGTATTCCCGGGTGCGCAGGGTGGTCCACTAGAGCACGTTATTGCAGCCAAAGCAGTAGCATTTGGTGAGGCTCTAAAGCCTGAGTATAAGGAGTATCAGAAGCAAGTAGTAGCTAATGCGGCGGCTCTTGCGGCTGAGTTTGTAGCAAGGGGCTATAAGATTATCTCTAATGGTACAGATAACCACTTGATGCTTATTGACCTTCGTGCTAAGTTCCCAGATCTAAGCGGTAAGAAGGCCGAAAGAATCCTAGTTGCGGCAGATATTACACTGAACAAGAATATGGTTCCATTCGATAGCCGTTCACCATTCCTAACCTCTGGTATCCGTGTTGGTACTCCAGCAGTTACATCTCGTGGACTAAAGACCGAGGATATGCCGTGGATCGTTGATATGATCGATAGAGTACTATCTTCTCCAGACGATACTGAGGTATTCGATGCAGTTAAGGCTGAGGTTCAGGCTAAGATGCAGAACTTCCCTCTATTTGCTTGGTAGTAAATATATTATCCAATAAAATTAAACGCAGAATTATGCTAAAAACTCTCTTTATTGTGATAATGTGTGGGGTTATGGCGGCGTGTAGCCCTAAACAGACTCAGCACTTTAGTTATAATGAGGGTGTAAATATCATTCCCTCTCCCGTAGAGCTATCTGTGGGTGAGGGTAACTTTACCCTTAACTCTAACACTACAATTGCAGCTCTATCGCCCGATGCTGCTAGTGCCGTTGCCCTTCTATCGCAGAAGATCAAGGGCTCTACTGGCTATGATCTTGAGGTTGTAGATACCCCACAGGCAGAAAATTCAATCGCAATTAGTGTCGATAGCTCTCTAGGGCTAGAGGCTGAGGGCTATACCCTAAGCTCATCACCTAGTGGCGTGAAGATAGTAGGTGTCGATGCCGCTGGTGCATTCTACGGAGTGCAGAGTCTGTTGCAACTACTCCCTGCCGAGGTTGAGAGCTCAGAGGTGGTGGACTATATTGCTTGGCAGATACCTAGCGTAGAGATTAGGGACTACCCGAGGTTTGAGTACCGTGGATTAATGCTCGATGTCTCTCGTCACTTCTTCGATGTTGACTTTATAAAGAAGCAGCTAGATGTCCTTGCAATGTACAAAATCAACAACTTCCATTGGCACTTAACCGAGGATCAAGGGTGGAGAATTGAGATTAAGAAGTACCCTAAACTCGTTGAGTTTGGAGCGGTGAGAACCGAGGGAGATGGCTCTACCTATGGGCCATACTTCTACACTCAAGAGCAGATTAAAGATGTTGTGGCATATGCGGCTCAAAGGCACATTAATGTAGTGCCAGAGATTGAACTTCCGGGCCACGCTCAGGCAGCCCTTGCAGGCTATCCAGAGCTATCTTGTACCGAGGAGAACTTCACACCTAGAAACTTCTGGGGTGTAGAGGAGGATATCTTCTGTGCAGGTAATGAGGGCTCATTTGAGCTACTTGAAGGTGTACTTGATGAAGTATTTGAACTATTCCCATCGGCGATAATCCATATCGGAGGCGATGAGGCTCCAAAGGATCGTTGGGCAGCGTGTCCAAAGTGTCGTCGGAGGATGGATGAGCTAGGTTATAAGAAATTTACAGATAGTCAGGGTGTTACTCACTCCAGAGAGGAGCAGTTGCAGTCGTACTTTATCTCTCGTATTGGTAACTATATCCAAGGCAAGGGGCGTGAGTTCGTTGGCTGGGATGAGATCCTAGAGGGTGGACTACCTAAAGGCGCTATTGTTATGAGCTGGCGAGGTACCCAAGGTGGAATTGCAGCAGCTAAGATGGGACATAGATTTATTATGACTCCAGCTCCCGAGGGCTTCTATCTCGACCACTATCAAGGTGCTAAGGAGGTAGAGGAGAATACTATTGGTGGCTATGCTCCGTGGAGAAAGCTATATAGCTATGAGCCAGTGACCGAGGAGTTTACCCCAGAGATGGAGGAACTTATGATGGGTATTCAGGGTAATATGTGGACTGAGTATCGCCTAGGCGAAGAGTCGGTTGAGTATATGATCTACCCAAGGATGATGGCAATAGCCGAGGCTGGATGGTCGCCTAAGGGTAGCCGAGATGCCGAGAACTTCGCTAGAAAGCTGATTAATACATACGTTCGCCTCGATGGTCACGGTGTTAACTACCACGTACCGATGGCCGAGGGTGTGTTAAGCCGCAATGTAGTATTTAGTGGTGACTCTACAGTCTTGGAGTTCAATAGTGGAGTGGATAACTTCGATATGGTCTATACCCTTGATGGTAGTGAACCAACTGCAAACTCAACACTATACACCCAACCTATTGTGGTTAAGGGTGATGGTGCAGAGCTAAAGATTGCTACAAAACTACCTAGCGGCAAGCTTAGTGTAGTGCGCACAATTCCAGTTGAACGTATGGCGAATCTTCCTGCAATTCCACTTGGAAGTGATGATAGTGCTAAGGATCTGATGCGCAGACTTAATGCAGGAGTGGATCAGACCATTAAGGTTCGTAGAGCCGAAGGTCTATTTGCCTCACCAGAGGACTACGTAAAGGCTGAATTTGGTACAGATACTCTTATAAACGACTTCCGCGCAATAAAATATGACTTCGAGAAGCCGTCACTATCGATCTATGAGGGCTTTGTGGAGCTGCCTGAGAGCGGTGTCTATACATTTGCTTCGGATATGAGCCAACTTTGGATCGATGGGGAGCTGGTAATAGACAACACCGAGATGCTATCTCGCCATCGCAGCCATAGAGCTGAGCTACCACTCGAAAGGGGTAGACATAGCTATAGACTAGTGGTGAGCAATATGGTGCACGATGGATGGCCAACAACTTGGAGCGAGGTAGGCTTCTACTTTATCCCTCCATCGGGTGGAGATCTTAGGCCAGTTACAGCTGAGATGGTGACATACTAAGCCTCAATGTATCAGAAATATTTAAAAAGAGTAGGGAGTAGATCTAATAAAATCTGCTCCCTACTCTTTTGAAGTAGTCTTTGGAGCGAAAATCTGTGTCTGTAACGTATTGGTGAAAATCTGTAAAAATATGGCGCTAGGTAGGGGATATTATCTAAATTTTAATATCTTTGTGCGTTAAAACTCTATATAAAAAGTAGGCAAGTATAAATTACAACTTTAATAATGACAGTAGGCAATATTAAGATACCAAAGCACGTTGCAATTATAATGGACGGCAATAGGCGTTGGGCTCAGAGCCACAACCTAGAGACTGTAGATGGCCACAGGGCTGGTATTAAGTCTCTTAAGGATTGTGTTATGGAGGCCAATGATCTAGGGGTTGAGTACTTAACTGTCTATGCCTTCTCTACGGAGAATTGGGGTAGGCCACAGCAGGAGGTTTCAGCAATTATGGAACTCTTCTCTATGGTGGTTATTAACGAAGCTCAAGAGCTGGCAAAGAATAACATTAGACTTCGATTCATCGGAGATAGAGATGGGCTTGCAACTGAACTTCGTGAGAAGTTAGAGGCGGCAGAGGTAATTGAGATAGAGAGAATAGAGATGACCCTTGTAGTTGCTATGAACTACTCGGCGCGTTGGGATATTATCTCAGCAATCTCAAAGGTTGTGGCACAGGGTAAAGGTGATATTCAAGAGGTTGACTTTACCTCTGAACTATCGACTCACTTCCTTCCCGATGTCGACCTACTGATTAGAACTAGTGGTGAGCAACGACTAAGCAACTTCCTGCTGTGGGAGAGTTCATATGCCGAACTTTACTTTACAGAGACTCTCTGGCCAGACTTCGGCAGAGATGCATTTAGAGGAGCTGTTGAGTGGTACAGTGCTAGAGATAGAAGATACGGAGTTAGAGAATAAAATAAGAGAATTTAAGATAAACATAATTTGGGGTATGATATTTAGAAGAGTAAGTTTACTTGTAGTTGCACTACTTGCATTGAATATAGTTGCAGTAAGTGCACAAGAGGTTCAACCGCCAGTGAGCGGCCAAGATCGCTTAGACTACAGCGCAGAGCCGAAGAGCTATATTATTGGAGAGTTAAAGGCAACGGGACTACGTGCCATTAACCCTGAACTGCTTATTAAGACTACTGGTCTAGCAAAGGGCGATGAGATTACTATTCCCGGAGATAGACTATCGGCAATTACCCGCAGACTTATGGACCAGCGTCACTTCTCGGATATTGAGACATTTACCTCATTCCGTGGCGATACGGTTGATATTACCTTTGAGCTAAAGGAGCGCCAGAGGGTTAAGCAGTGGATCTTTGAGGGTACTAAGGGCTCAGAGGCTAAGGATATGCAGACTCAGCTCAAACTACGTAGAAGTGGTGAGCTTTCGCAATTCGCAATTATGAGTGCTCTTGAGGGTATCGACAACTTCTATAATGAGAAGGGCTTTAGAAATGCAAAGGTTGATGTTATGGTAACCCCGGACTCGGCTACTCGCAACTTCGTAAATGTTACATTCAAGGTAGACAGAGGTAAGAGAGTTAGAGTTGGAGAGATCCTAATCGATGGTAATGAGAATATCGAAGATAGGAAGATACTTCAATCTATGAAGAAGACTAAGAAGGTCTCGTGGAATATCTTTGCAGAGACAAAGTATAACCCAGAGAACTTCGAGGAGGATAGAGCTAATATCTTGGCTTACTATCGCTCAAAGGGATATCGTGATGCTAGAATCGTGGCGGACTCGACATTCTATATTAAGGATAACCGCATCGGTGTATGGTTCGAGGTAGACGAGGGTAAGAAGTACTACTATGGCGATATTACTTGGATCGGTAACTCTAAGATCCCAACAGACTATCTAAATCAGCTCCTTGCACTTAAGAAGGGTGATACCTACGATAGCGAGGCTATGGGGCGTAGAGTTGGTAGTATAATGGGTGAGATGGGCGAAGTATCGGTAGCTAGCCTCTACCGTGATGACGGTTACCTTGCATTTATTATCGAGCCAGTAGAGAGAGTTGTGGGAGATACTGTAGATGTTGAGATTCGTATGGTAGAGAACAAGCAGTTTACTATCAACGAAGTTACATTTGAGGGCAATACCCGTACAAATGACCACGTAATCCGCCGTGAGCTAGATACTCGTCCGGGCGAGCTATATAGCCAATCACTACTGATGCGTACCTACCAACGACTAGCCACGATGGGGCAGTTCGATGCCGAGAGCTTCGCAACACCAGATATTCGTCCTAATTTCCAGAATGAGACTGTAGATATTGGCTACTCACTCCAAGAGGTGAGCAAGGACCAATTTGAGCTCTCAGGTGGTTGGGGTGGTGGTATGTTTATCGCCTCTGTAGGGGTAAACTTCACCAACGTAGCACTTAGAAAGTTCTTCGAGAAGGATGCGTGGATGCCATATCCAGCTGGTGATAACCAAGTCCTATCTATTAACTTCCAAGCTAGTGGAACGTACTATACAGCTGCATCATTTAGCTTTACTGAGCCTTGGTTGGGTGGATATAAACCAACGTCACTGAGTCTCGGGTTCTACCTATCTAAGCAGACAGACGCTTACTACTTTGGTATGACTCCAACTATGTCATTCCAGACTATTGGTGCCTCGGCAAGTATCGGTAAGCGCCTAAATTGGCCAGACCCATTCTTCCAAGCATCTGTAGGTCTTTCATATCAGTCATATCACCTTGATAACTGGTTAGGTTTCCTAGTTCAAGATGGCGTGTCTAACCTATTTGCACTTAACCTAGTGGTTGGACGTAACTCTATCGATGACCCTGTTGGATATGCAACAAGGGGTAGTGAGATCCTACTATCGGCAGATATTACTCCGCCATGGTCGCTATTTGATGGTAAGGACTACACCTCGAACCTAACTAGCCAAGAGCGCTACGAGTGGATTGAGTACTATAAACTAAAGTTCAGTGCAAGGTGGTTTACCCCACTTAGTGCAGATAATAAGCTAGTGCTTATGACCAGAGCGCAGTTCGGTTACCTAGGCTCTTACAATGAGAATAAACCATCTCCATTCGAGGGCTTCCAAGTTGGTGGTGACGGTCTAACGGGCTATAGCATCTATGGTGTAGAGACCGTGGGTCTAAGGGGTTACGCTAATGAATCACTTACTCCATACGCATCGAGTGGTGTTTACGCCTCGGTATATAGCAAGCTAACAGCTGAGCTACGCTACCCAATTATCCGATCTAGCGGAACTATGGTATATGGTCTACTATTTGCAGAGGCAGGTAATGCCTTTGTAAACCCAGAGGAGTACAAGCCATTTAACCTTAAGCGTTCGCTGGGTGTTGGTCTAAGGGTCTACCTGCCAATCCTTGGTATGCTAGGTGTTGACTGGGGTTATGGATTTGATGAAGTGCCTACCGACCCGGGTAAGCCAAGTGGTTCGCAGTTCCACTTTACTATGGGTATGCCGATGTAATAAAATTTTAATAGCACAAAAATTGCATAATTAATAAAGATTTGCTAATTTTGAGCGAAATTGTGACCCTTAATGTGGGGTCTAGATATTGAAAAATTAAGTATTAAATAAAACAGAACAAAGTTATGAAATTCGTAAAATCGATTGTGCTAGCAGCACTTTTCCTAGTCTCTAGTGCAGCAGTAGCGCAGCAACAATTTGGTGTAATCTCTACTCAAGAGGTAATGATGAATATGCCAGCCCTTGATACAGTTCAAACAAAACTTCAAGAGGTTCAAAACACACTTATCGAGGAGATGCAAGCTATCGAGGCTGAGTACACTACAGCAGTTCAAGAGTTCCAAGCTAAGGCGGACACTTACACTCAAACTATGAGAGAGCAGAAGCAAAAGGATATCCAATCGCTTCTAACTCGTATGCAAGGCTATGAGGCTACTGCACAGAGAGAGATGCAAGAGCAGCAGCAAATCCTTATGGCACCAGTACAACAACGCCTACTAGATGCTATTAATAAGGTTAGTAAGGAGAAAGCACTTCTATTTGTATTCGAAAAACAAGTACCACTATACGTATCAGAGAGCCAAGTTCTTGATATCACTGGTCTTGTAATGGCAGAACTTGGAATTGGACTTGAGTAATCCTCATTTAGGATAGGTTCAACTTCTAAAGTTTAAGCCTTAAAGAAGAGCTTAAAGAAAAAAAAGAGAAAAACAAAGAGATAAACTATGTCCGTATCCCGAGCTAAGAGATGTAGGGTAGCGGTAATAGATTCAGGAGTTGGGGGATTATCAGTCTTGGCAGAGCTAAGACCGATACTCCCCTATAATTCTGTTTTATATTACGCTGATAGTGCGAATTGCCCCTACGGATCAAAGAGAAGTGAGCAGATCGTTGACCTTACACTCAGGGTAGTGGAAGAGGTCTTGACATATGGCGCAGAGGTAGTTGTTATCGCTTGTAATACGATGACCGCCGAGGCTATTGAGATATTGAGGCACAGGTGGCCTCAAATCTCGTTTGTAGGGATGGAGCCAGCAGTTAAACCTGCACTCACTGGTAGTAGTACGGGAGTAGTAGGGGTCTTAGCTACAGAGGCAACGCTTAGAGGCGAGCTCTATAATAGAACCAAGGAGCAGTATATAGACTGTCGTGAGGTTATAGAGGTCGCAGGTGTTGGACTTGTGGAGTATGTGGAGGCAGGCGAGGCGGGCTCAGAGCAGTGTCGTGAGTTGCTTGCAAGCTATATCATCCCGATGTTAGAGGCAGGGGCAGATAGAATTGTACTAGGATGTACCCACTATCCATTCCTAACTCACCAGATAGAGACCATTGTGGAGGAGTACCGCCAAGGTGTGGTGGTAACTTACCCCATAGAGATTATTAACCCCGCACCAGCAGTAGCCCAACGAGCTAAGGAGTTAGCCCAAGCAAGGGGAGTGGTGGAGGAGTGTGGTGATGCCGAGGTGCTCTATCGCAGTAGCCTTGGGGATGATTACCAAGAATTTTTACGCACATTTTTGACAAAGTATAGATAATGGCAGAGAGAAAGAGCCCGAGAGTCGGTAAGAATGGAAGGCAGAGTGTCGAACCATTCGAACCTAAGCGTGCTAGAGCAACCAAAGGTGCTCCTGCGCCTTCTAGGCGTGCGCAAGCGAGCCGAGAGCAGGCACGTCCAAGGCGCAAAGCTGAGTCGACCTCTACACCTAACCAACAGAGGGAGCGTGCAAAGCGCAGAGTAAGGCCAAAGGTTAAGAGGGAGACTGAGACGCATATGTGGTTCGCACTACTATTTGCCGCAATCTCACTCTATCTATTCGTTGCCTGTGTCTCATATCTATTCTATTGGGAACTAGATGCCCATATGGCGCAATTCTCAGTCTACTTTAGCGATGCTAAGGGTGAAGTTCATAACTATATAGGGCCAATTGGTGCTATATTTGCTGAATTTATTATCGGCAAGTGGTTAGGGATTATGGGGCTACTTATACCTGTATTCTTTGCAATGTGGGCTGTAAGGCTATTGAATCTAAAGAGGCTAACATTCCGCCGCTCTATGGTTAACCTTCTACTCATAGCATTTGTGGGATCGTTGGCATTAGGCCACTTCGGGGGCGTTAATAGAGCTGTATTTGGTAGCGGATGGGGTGGTGCCTCGGGTATATATATGTCGGAGCAAATCTCTAGTGTGATGGGCTCTGATGGCACGACAATTCTAGTTATATTCCTTATAATATCTGTTCTGTACTTCTGTAAGGGTAGGTTTATTAAACGTACAATCCTCAATCTACGTAGAGGTATCACACAGCGTAGTGCTAAGCGTGCAGAGGCACAGCAGCGAGCTGCCGAGCGTGAAGAGATGCGCCAAGGTAGAATAAACTTCTACCAAGATAGAGACAGCGATGAGAGTGAAGCGACTGAGACTTTAGATATTGAAACCTCTAAAACGGAGACTCCAAATGGTGAGGGTGTAGAGCCAGCACGCATAGTAGAGGAGCCACAAGAGGATAGCCCAACCAAGGAGGTTGTCGAGGAGAGTAAGGATACTGAAGCTAACCTATCTGAGAGGCTAATTGCCCTTGAGGGTGACCAATATGGATATATCTCGGGCTATAGCCCAGAGGGAAGTGCAGAGTATCTATACTTCGATAGGGACTCTATCGAACTTGCCATTATCGCTCCAGCTGCCCAAGTAGTAGCACAAGAGCCTGTTGCAAAGGGTACTGTAGAGAGTACCGTTGAGGAGGATGAGCCACAAGTTGAGGAGGTATTCGGAGAGTTTGAACTAACTCCAACTATCTCTGAGCAGTCAACCCAAAGCAAGGATGAGCAGACTGCTGTTGAGTTTACCATAGAGAGCCCAAAGGAGGAGGCAGTAGTAGAACAAGAGGCTCCACAACCTGCCCTAACTGAGGCTGAAGTAGTAGAGACTCCAAAGAGTGGTGAACCTACAGTCGGCTTTGAGGTAGAGGTAGCTGCACCCGATGAGGAGCTTAGCGAGAAGGAGATAACCCTTGAACTCTATGACCCTACGGCAGAACTTCCGAAGTATCGCCGCCCAGAACTATCTCTAATGTTAGACCATACCCAACGAGTAGTGGTTACAAAGGAGGAGATCGAGGCAAACAAGGATAAGATTATACATACACTACAGACCTTTGGTATTAAGATCGATTCGATTAAGGCAACAGTAGGCCCTACTGTTACCCTCTATGAGATTATACCAGCGGCAGGGGTGCGTATATCGAAGATTAAGAACCTTGAAGATGATATTGCCCTAACCCTTGCGGCACTAGGTATTCGTATCATCGCTCCAATCCCAGGTAAGGGAACTATCGGTATTGAGGTTCCTAACCACAATAAGGAGACAGTATCGATGCACTCGGTTATCCGTTCCAGCAAGTTCCAGAACTCCGATGCGGCACTTCCAATTGCCCTTGGTAAGACTATTCAGAACGAGACATTTGTATTTGACCTAGCTAAGATGCCCCACCTATTAGTGGCGGGTGCTACTGGTCAGGGTAAGTCTGTGGGACTTAATGCTATTATAACATCGCTACTATATAAGAAGCACCCAGCGGAGCTAAAGTTCGTACTCGTTGACCCTAAGAAGGTGGAGCTAACGCTATATGCAAAGCTCGAAAAGCACTTCCTCGCAAAGATGGAGGGCGAAGATGAGGCGATTATCACCGATACTCAAAAGGTAGTATATACCCTTAACTCACTCTGTAAGGAGATGGACTCTAGGTATGACCTACTGAAGATGGCGCAAGTGCGTAATATCTCGGAGTATAATGATAAGTTTACACACCGTAGGCTAAACCCTGAGAAGGGACATAGATTCCTGCCGTACTTTGTGGTAGTAATTGATGAGTTTGCCGACCTTATTATGACCGCTGGTCGTGAGATCGAGACTCCGATTGCACGTATTGCCCAACTTGCGCGTGCCGTTGGTATCCACCTTATTATCGCAACTCAGCGTCCGACAACTAATATCATTACTGGTGTGATAAAGGCTAACTTCCCAGCACGTATTGCATTTAGAGTAACCTCGATGATAGACTCACGTACTATCCTCGACACTCCGGGAGCAAACCAACTTATCGGTAGGGGCGATATGCTCGTCTCAACCGGTAGTGAGACTACACGTGTACAGTGTGCATTTATCGACACCCCAGAGGTAGATGAGATTACTAAGTATATCTCGGAGCAGAGGGGCTACGTTACCGCCTATGAACTCCCAGAGTTTGTACCAGAGTCGGAGCAGGGAAATACTAAGGATGTAGACCTAGGTAGAAAGGACTCGCTATTTAATGAAGTGGCACGCTATGTGGTACAGTCACAGAGTGGTTCGGCATCGACAATTCAGCGTAAGTTCTCTATCGGATTTAACCGTGCAGGGCGTATTATCGACCAGCTCGAGGCATCGGGTATCGTGGGGGCGCAGTCGGGCAGTAAGCCTCGTCAGGTGCTGATCCAAGATATGGTCTCACTCGAAATGATGCTTGATGACTAGAGCGCAGAGAGAGGAACTGAGGGTAGTTGAGGTGATGGTTAGGATGTGGTGTAGAGCTAAGCATAGTAGTAGAGATTCACTATGTGAGAGCTGTCAGAAACTTCTTAGCTATGCCCAAAATAGAGTACAGAGGTGTCCCGTTACTAATGTAAAGAGCACCTGTAAGAAGTGTGAGATACACTGCTACTCACCGCAAATGAGAGAAAGGATTAGAGAGGTGATGCGCTACTCTGGCCCTAGAATGGTACTAAGGCATCCAATTATGGCAATAAAACATATACTAAAATAAATTTAATGACAATGAACAACAAAGTTTTACTGATGATTCTAGACGGGTGGGGAAATGGTGACCACTCAAAGAGCGATGCTATCTTTAGCAACAACCCAACTTACATTAACTCACTAATGGCTAACTACCCAACTTCGGAGCTACGTACCGATGGCGAGAATGTTGGTCTACCTGAGGGACAGATGGGTAACTCAGAGGTAGGACACCAAAATATCGGTGCAGGACGTATCCTATACCAAGACCTTGTTAAGATTAATCGCGCAATCAAAGACAATACACTAGGGCAGAATCCAGAGATTAAAGCTGCACTAGAGTACGCTAAGAGCAACGGCGCTTCGGTTCACTTCCTAGGCCTTGCATCTCAGGGTGGTGTTCACTCATCGCTAGAGCACCTATACGCACTTACTCACCTATTTGGATCCGAGGGCGTTGAGAATGTATATACTCACTGCTTTATGGATGGTAGAGATACTGACCCTAAGAGCGGAAAGGGCTTTGTAGAGCAGATCGAAGAGAAGACATACGGTAAGGTTGCCACTATTATTGGTCGCTACTATGCAATGGACCGTGATAAGCGTTGGGAGCGTGTTAAGGAGGCTTATGACCTACTAGTAAGTGGTGTGGGTACTGAGGCTACTAGCGCTACTGAGGCTATCCAAGCATCATACGACGCAGGTGTGACCGATGAGTTTATCAAACCTATTATCCTAGAGAAGAGCGGTGTTATCAAGCCAAACGATGTGGTAATATTCTATAACTTCAGAAACGATAGAGCTAAGGAGTTAACAATCGTCCTTACTCAACAAGATATGCCAGAGGAGGGAATGAAGACCCTACCGCTTTACTTCTGTACAATGACTCCATATGACTCATCATTCGAGGGTCTACACATCCTATTCGATAAGGAGAATGTATCTAATACACTTGGTGAGTATATCTCATCTAAGGGTCTTTCACAGCTTCGTATCGCTGAGACTGAGAAGTTTGCTCACGTAACCTTCTTCTTTAATGGAGGCCAAGAGCAACCATTCGAGCGTGAAAACCGTATCCTAGTTCCATCGCCAAAGGTTGCAACTTACGACCTTCAACCAGAGATGTCAGCTCCTGAGATTGCTGATAAACTAGTAGCTGAACTTAACAAAGGTACAGAGGACTTTATCGCACTTAACTTCGCTAATGGCGATATGGTTGGCCACACAGGTATCTATGAGGCTATTGCCAAGGCGGTTCAAACTGTTGATAGCTGCGTTGAGAAGGTAGTAGAGGCTGCAAAGGCAAATGGTTATACTGTGCTTATCACAGCAGACCACGGTAATGCAGATAATGCCCTTAATGAGGACGGTTCGCCAAATACAGCGCACTCACTTAATCCAGTTCCATTTATTGTGGTAAGCGATACTGTTAAGTCAGTAGAGTCTGGTGTGCTTGCAGATATAGCACCAACAATCCTAACTATTATGGGTCTAGAGATTCCAGCAGAGATGACTGGTAAATCACTTGTAAAGTAGTAATACTTTAATTTAGTAGAGGAGGGTATAGTCTTAAAAGAGGCTATACCCTCTTTGTTTTTGTATGTGTAATAGGTAATTATGCAGTAGAGCCAAGTTAGAGAAATTTTGTGGGGACGACTTCACCGAATCTTCCCCCTTATCTACGCTCGTAACACGCTCCGATTTCGGGGCACTCCTAGTCGTTATCCCTAGCATAACCTTTTTAAATCTATTTATCGAGTCAAGCTAGAGAAATTTTATAGCGGGGCGACCGACCCCATGGTCGGCCCGCTTATCAGCGGAACCTCCCTCGGTCGCCCCTGTGCACAACCTTGCTTAGTTAAACTGCTC
>CAYJFH010000046.1:0-15680 GCA_964369485.1 uncultured Rikenellaceae bacterium
TGGGGCAATATGGTAATCGATAGCGAAAGGGACACCACAGAGCAGGACTAGAAGAGCGCTATTTCAGAGAATTACTTGCATATTATTGATTTTACTGTCAAGTGTAGAGTGAACCAAAGATTATACAACGATAAAAATTATATATATGGCTGACAATTTTGATATGAAAGGAGGTTATAAGGTTGTTGAGAATACTATAATTGTAGACTCTACTCCAGCAGGCGTATCCTTGTACGACAAAAGCAAAGATATAATATTCCAGAATGCACAATCAATAGATGGTAACGTTGCTTTATTGAGAAAGTGTGATATGCTTTTACTACTAATTGATAGTAATGGTAAAGAGAAGCCAGAGTATGCTCAAGATATTCTGAATTGGAGAAACTTCCTTAATTGTGCGTGTCTAATAGCTTCTTTCGATATGGACTTTTCAATATCAACCAGAGAGTTAATGAATGCAAAGAATTTACCTGAGCAGATGTACTATGTGAAAAATATTTATATTCATTTATATCGGTATTTTGAGCGAATGAATCATGAGCTAGGAGTTATCAAGAGTATATCTGAAAATTATGGACTGTTACAGGATTATAAAGACTCATCCAAATCTATTGGAGGTTTCAAAAATAAATACTATTCTGAAATTAAAGGTCGTAGAAACAAACTATATGCACACATCAAGGATAATAAAAATTATTTGGAATATCACAAAGACTGTATTGAGATGAAGATACAAGAAGAAATTGATATGTGTATTGAGTTTTTGAAAGCATCAAGTACGTTGAATATTTTACTATCCAAATTATTGCCAATAATAACCACACAGATAGTTGCGATACAACAAAACATAGCAAAAGAAAATCAAGAAGTAGACGATAAATTTAAGGACGCTCTAAATAAAGTTAGACATCTATGTCCAGAAATGGCAGAACAACTTGAAGCTAAAATAGATGCAGCAAAGCAGAAAATAAGCGATACTATTTCTAAATTATTTAAACACGAATAACATTTTGATTTAATATGACAGAGAATAACTATTATACGCACATCTGAAAGATATGCTACAGTCAAAGGTAGTGAATTTTGTGGGATATTTTGTTGTGTTCCGATGGAAATTGGTGGGTAGGTGTTGTGATGTAATTTTTAGCTGTTGTACCATACCTAAAAGAGAGAGCACTATGGATACTTAGATCCATAGTGCTCTCTCTTGCTTTGAATTGTTATAGTAGTGTTTTTTGTTATTTGCGGCTATTGATCTTAGCGGCGCGCTTATCTTCGACAGCCTTGATTGCAGAGAGGTTCTCGGCAAGCTTTTCCATCTGAGCGATATTTGCGTCAGCCTCCTTAATGCCAGCCTCTGAGGCACGTCTAAGTAGTGGCTCTGCGCTCTGTACGTCACGCTCTCTAAGTAGTAGAAGTACCCCTCGGGCGTTGTCAAGCTCTGCAACCTCTCCCACTGAGTTAAGCTCTTCGAGCTTTGAGAGGAATCTATCGGCACGCTCAAAGTTGCCCGCTTGGATTGCTGAGATTGCAGCATTGATATTCGCTGTTGGGTCGTCTGGGAATAGCTCCACTGCCTTATCGAATAGCTCGCGGAACTCATCCGAACCCTGCTCATATGTATTTGCAACGTGGTACATCTCATTAAGGCTTAGGTTCTGAGGTTTAGTCTTAAATACCTCCTTTGCCTCCTCAACGTCGAATGGCTTTACTTGGTAGTCGATATAGAACTTCGAGCGGCGGAGTGGTGGGTAGATGGTCGATAGCATCTCACGGTATGGTGCACCACCCTCGTAGCTCTTCACCTTGCTCTTTCTGCTAGCTACATTCTCAGTACCCTCAATAATAGAGACGATATCCGCGGCGTAAGGTAGTGTGCCTCCATTTAGTACATCTACGAGACCTTGCCAGTCCTCGCCTCTATACTCAGTGCTCACAAGGTTGCGTGGCACCATCTTGCGAGATACCACTAGATCCACGATAGTCTGAGCACGACCCTCTGCTAGGCGTTCATTTAGCTTCTCTGGACCCTCTGGCGAGGCGTAACCGTAGATAATAATCTGCTTAACGTCTAGTGTCTTATCGTTCATTACGTCGCCTAGGTAGCCTGCAAGCTCGTCGATCTGCTGCTGATTATTACCGTGTGATGGTTGAAGTCTAGTATCGGCAACCTTGAAGTTAAAGTTGATAGAGTACTCCGTTGAGCGCTTCTTAATCTCCTCTGCCTTAGGTTGAACGTAGATAAACTCAGGGCTAACTACATAGTCCTCTATATGAGGTTCAAGCTCTAGTGTGCCGAGGTAGGTCCTCCCTGCATCTATTGGCTTACCACAATATACTGTGCTATTGAGGATCGTTAGCTGTGCATCGGCCATCCACTCCTCATATGGCAGTGCGATATTATAGTTAATGGTCGATGGTTCAAAGTCTCTATTCTCGATAATAGTAGTACCCACTGGGCTCTCGCTCTCGAACTTAGCACGCTGCTCGCTATCCATTAGCGCAATCTTACGCTTGTGCGACATATAGTTGATACTACCATAGATGGTAATAGGGTCAAACTTATGGTTTAGGTTATCAGTTGTCATTGCGGGGGTAAGCTCTACGCGCCCCTGTGCATCTACTACCTTAGCCGAGTGAACTACATCCATATCTACATATAGAGAGTCGCCGATCTGCTCAAATTCATTTACCACTACGTTTAGTCCCTCTGATAGCTCAGTGGTTTGTGCAGTTGCCGAAGAGGCAAACAGTAGGGTAGCAAGTATAGTTGTTATTGTAAAAATTCTGTTTAGCATAGCGTCTATTTTATTAAGAACATAATTGAGATACCAGCCTTTGTAGGGCCAAAGTAGTGTCTAGTGCTACCCACCTCTAGTAGATCGCCACAACGTGGATGCTCATACTTATCGTAGTTAAGGTAGGCATAGCCAACACCAACATTGAGCTCTAAGCTCCAGCGGTTGCTAAGTATAAATTGGTAGCCATAGGAGAAGCCGACACCTGCTGCCCAACCCTCATAGCGGAACTGCTCAGAGCCTTGGCCAAATAGCAGTGGAAGGTTATGCTTAGAGATGTTGTACTCCGAGCCTACAACGTGCCCCCCAAAGAAGTGGCCATTGAATGCCTCACATAGCCAGTAGCGATACTCCACCTGCCCAGTTAGGTTCACCAACTTCTTGTTATTACCCGGTTGGCCATCCTTATTCCAAGCCTGATAGCCAGCGCCAAAATCAAGGGTAGATTGGTGATCGAGTTTAACCTCTGCACCAAGGTTTGGGGTGAGGGTTAGCCCTCCGAATAGTAGGTTCGTCTTAAGTGCAATCTCTTGTGCCCTAACCTCAGTTGAGCAGAGTGCAAGTAGTGCGCCCACTAGTGTAATTAGTTTAAAACCTCGCATAGTAATTATTTTGTAGTTTAGTTATTACATTAATTCTGGTTTAAGCTCTACTATCTCATATCCATTGATAGATAGTGTAACATCGAGTGTGATATTCTCGCCACCACCCTTGCTAATTGCAAGGTCGATAGAGTAGTAGTCCTCGCGATCAAGGTCATCCTGAGTTGTGTACTTCAGTACGCCATCTGGGGTCTTAATCTCCTTGATAAGGTCAATGAGGTTGATAGGTGTGATAAGGTCGCTTACCCCATCGCTCTTCTTGATATATAACATCATAGGTGAGCTAAGGGTTGAGTGTCTAGCGAAGTCAACCTTTAGAGTATTTAGAATGCTAGTCTGAGATGTTGCACTTGGGAACTCTACGCTGTATGGAGAGTATGTTACAGTGCGGTCAAAGTTGCATATCTCATAGCCACTATCGTAGCTACCATTCGAGGCAGTGATAAGTACCTTTGGAGCATTAGCCTCAGTGATACCTACATTGTCAAGGCCAGTGATATTTACATCTACATAGTTATTAACCATCAGGAAGTCCATATCGACTCTGCGAGTCTCCATAATATCGATGGTAAATTCCGTAGAGTAGATAGCCCAGAATAGCTCGCTTAGATTTGCATCCATTGGGGCGATGCCTTGAACTGGCTCTGTGGACTCAACCACATCTGAAAGGTAGGCACGGAACTCTCTAGCGTGGGTTTTGCCCGCAACTAGTGGGCTGTAGCTATGGGTCGATGGATCAGTGGTTGCCCCTGCTTCAAAGCCCTGCTGCCATACTCCGCTCATATCGCTGCCGAATGCCACAATCTGGCTATATGTACCCGGAGCTACCGCTACCTTTGCATAGCCGTTGATTAGCTTATCGGGTGTGATAGTTACTATATCGGAGATAATACTATCTCTATCAAAGATATAGAGCTCAACTGAGTTTACCTCCTTTGAGAACTTATCTATACCCTCTGGATTCTTAGTAAATGTGAAGTATATATTCAGGGTGCTATCGCAAGAAGATAGATCCTCGTCTATGCCACAACTTACCATGGTTGAAAGTAGCGCTATGGCTAAGTATTTAAATGATTTAAAGGTCATATTGCTATTGAAATTAGTCGATTATAACTCTTTGATTGTAAATAGGCTGAGACTCAACCTCTACATCCATTCCCATATTCATTGGAGCAGGAGTGCCCGGGGTAGGTGCACTATTTGCGCTATATGGAGTAGCACGTAGGTTATCTAGCGAGAAGGTGATACCCTCTGTGCCACCAACGCGGTATATAATACCCTTATTAATTGCGCTAAGAGCACCGTAGCTAGTAACCGAAAGGAAACTATATGCTCTGTCTAACTCCACAACTGCACCTGTTGCGTCACGGTACATAATGTCGGTGAGCATAACGTTTAGGCGTGGCGGTGTGCTGTTATGGGGTAGAGAGAATTGGATAACGGTGTGCTCATATAGATCGATATCTTCGTTGTACTCGTATCCCGGGCGGTAGGCAATCTCACCAGCCTCGGTGTTAACCTCTGCGCTCGCAAATTCAGGATCTGCACTCTCCTTGTACTGTGCGTCAACGCTTAGACTCCAGCTCTCTGTATTGTCAGTGGCGCTAAGTGATGGAACTGCATTCTTAACCTCACCGTATGCCCCATTTGCAAGGGTGTACTGAGTAGGGTAGCCATCGAGAGATACCTCTATAACTCTGAATGATACAATTTGATTCTCGGCGTAAGTTGCACTTATAAGGTCAGTGCCAGTCTCTATCTTAGCCTTGATGGCAGCAACTTCGATAATACCAAATAGTGGCTCAACCTCCATACTTATTATATCTTGCCCCTCATATTTGACAAGTGCAAATTCATTGCTACAGAATGGCATAATATGCGCCTCGTATGGGCTATCCCTTAGGGCATCGATGCTCTCTAGTGGAGTGTTGATAAGCTCTTCGAGTGTAAGGCCACTAAGGTTAGGAGTTGTAATGCTATTGATTAGTGCGAATAGATCATTGCCAATAGTTGGGGTAGGAATCTCCCACTTCTCTGGAGTATAATCATTCTTAACTACACCTTCGCCAAGCACCATAATTGATGATAGGTTAGCGTAGTGTAGGTAGTGGGGTTTGCTTGATGGTAGTGCTGTTGCACGACTTGAGCTCTGATTATCACCCACAAACTCCGAAACTGAGAACTGGAAGCGAAGCGAATCGCTACTATTTGTGCTGCTCTGTTTCGTACACGAGCCAAGGGCTAGCAGGGTGAGAAGTATATATATCTTTTTCATTTCGATTGTGAAGTTTTCTTTTCAATTATTCTGCAAATCCGTAACCTAGATCCTCTTCGTTCCACTGATCCTTCTCAAAAGGAACAGATACTCCGATACCATTCTCCGCAGCTACCTTAGCATATGGCCTAGTATATAGGTTCTCTAGTTTAAAGATTAGGCCGTCCTCTGTGTAGTTAAAGTCGTGGTCGATAAATGGATTTGTACCAAGGTGGATATTTGTATAGTACCCTATCATAGTTGCCATGGCGTGGATCTTATTTGGATAGAAGTTGTAGTAGAAGTATCTAGTTCCATATGAGTTATTCCAAGTATAGTATCCATATCTCTGTACGGTGATATATCTCTTCTCTGGTATCGTTACTACCTCTGTTCCATTGAAGTATTTGATGTTTTGTAGCTCAACTATGACATTTGGATTGTAAGGATTTTCGTCTATATCATTGTGCATAGTGCAACTCTGAGTAAAGAATCTCCATACAGCATTTTTCTCCTCTCCTTCTACTGTAATTCTAGGTCTACAATCTATCGAGTTAGTGCCCATAACCGAACTCCAACTGCCCACAGCCCTTCTATATGAAGGAAGCTCGGCAATATCACGACCATTATAGATTCTTCTAATGCGACTGCCTGAGACATTACCCTCAAATGAGCTATATGATTGATTAAATTTAACCATATTAGTATAGAATAGGTACTCGTCATAGTAGTTGTCTAGGGCTATGGCGGTAACTTCGTATTCTAGGATCTGATTCCTAGCATAGACACCCTCAGCGAGATTCGTGCCGCTAAGTATCCAAGGTTTGATGGTCTCGATCTCAAGGATTGAGAGTGAGGATTGAAGCTCAATGTTATACTGAACATCTCTATAATCATCACCATTCCACGGCATAATCTGTCCCGGCTCAGGGTAATTAGTCACTGGTCGATGGTCAGATGGGATCTCATCGGGGAATATAGGTGCATTTCCAATAACGAGGTCATAAGGATCAATGGCCTCAGATAGCTTAATGCTAGCTCTACTTATATCCTGATAGTGCGTTGCACCCTCCCAATCTATATTTGGAGCCTGACGAGTATTCATCACAAGGTATAGCCAAGCACCGCCGGGAACATCTTCGATTCTGATCTCATTGTTTATTACTTGCTCTGGAGTCACCCTTGTACAGCTAAGTACGTGGCCACTCACACCATCAATCTCGTATATATACCCCCCATCGCCTAGGCTCATTGGAGTACTATAGTCAGTTCGTAGAGCAACAGCATTATACTCTGTGGCTCTGGTTGAAACTGTTGTAGCAGTTGCGGCAGGTGCGGCGGCTAGTCCACCCGGTTGCTGATTCTGCCCTGCAGAGAACTCATTAATGGAGATGTCAAGGGCTGCGTTAAATGGAGCATACTCAACAGTTGCAGTCTCCTCAAGCTCCGCTTTGGTACACGATGTAGCCCCAAGAGTAAGTGCTAGAGTGCACAATAGGTATGTAAATCTATTTGTCATCTATCTTGAAAGTAGTTTTTTAATAGTAAACTTAGTTCTAAATATAAGGTAGGTTATAGTGGTGGAAATTAATCTGGAAGTGAACCATTTGTATTTCCGCCTAATCCCCAGCCGGGGCCTATATCCTCGCTTAGCGAAACATTTGTTATATATGGGTAGCGATAGTCATTTGCGTGTGGGCGTACATCCTCTAGTTCGAAGACTATACCGAGAGGCTCACCATGTTCATCTACCCCTCCGATAGTATAGACACCACCACCTTGGAATGCTACTAGCTCCTCAGAGCCATAGTAGTACTTAGATACTGTAATATAACCATCTTTATTATTCGTCTCTCCATGTTCACCATCGTAGAATGTAACGTTTAGGTGTACCACAAGGTTTTGTATATTATACTCAGTATAGTAGGCGCTTGTTCTGACCATTCCCTCAATTACAGGGTACTTCCATACATAGTCTCCAACAGCTTGGCTAGGGTAGGCTACTTGAATACCATTCTCTTCGATGCTTGTTACATTTATATTATCATCGCACGAACGATCATAGTAGAGCCTTAGTGCATCACTATATGCTGGTAAAAAGTCAGCATGATCGCCATCCATAGTGCGGTAATCCTTCGTAGGGCCAGTAAAGCTATATTGAACATTGATACCATCTAGATATATACCATAGATCTTAAATTGCTTGATCTGTCCCATTGGAGGGTTTGGGTTATTAAGGTCGTTATCAACAAGTTGTGCGGCACTTAATTTAGGTAGCTGAACACAAGCAATCTTAGGTCTAGGAGTTAGAGCTATGCCCAGTGGAGTATTGATATAGTCTGTGACGTCATTGCCAAGATTAGTCTCAATATGCTCTAGGATATCTATCTGGTCGAATAGTGGTAGAAGTTGAAGGTTAGCGCGAGTAGCTCCATTTGGAATAGAGAATATCACACCACTCTCGAGCTCAGAGTAGCTTAGCGAGTTAAGTGACTTGCCATCTGAGTGGACTAGCTGATCATTGGATAGAATCGTTACGATCTTAGGTTCATATATAAGGCGTATATTACTAAAGGCCATAGCTGGTGGCATTTCGTCTGTTGTCTCTACTGTACGTCCAGATCTACTAGTTCCGTACTTATAGGTTCCTGAGATTTGGTAGCCGAAGCGGTCAAACATAAAGACGTAGTAGTATCTCCACGTTGCAGGAAACTCAGCAGTCTCCATCTGATCGATAATACGAGTCTGAGTAGTGCTAGAGAGTTGATCCTCAATATTAATTGTTATGTCGATAGTAGCATCCAGAGGCGAGATAGTACCCGTCTCATCGATCTGCTTAGTACACGATAGTGTAGCTATAAGGGCTATAGCAGTAAGTATATATCTAAAGTTCTTCATCTTGGTTTATATAATTTCGTATCCTGTATCTTCAAATTGTGTCCAAGTAAATGGTTTTAGTAGTAGGCTAATATCGATCTCTCCAATGTTTGGTAGTGGACTTAGGTCGTAGTACTGAAAGTGGGTATAGTCTACATGTAGCCAGTACTCATAGCCCGGCGATACTGTCTCGAATGTCGAAACTAAGTTACCGTTCTGAGACTTTAGAACTTTACTTGTGAGAAAGAATACCTCATCTTCAAAGTTGTGGTAGTCCTCACTATATTCATCAGGATCGACATCTGCGGTCACTCTTGTCATCCTAAAGATTATACTTGGGACACCCGCCTTTTCATTGATTGGAGGTAGGCAGAAGTTCCACTCTTTATTCACGGTTATTCCATCTTCGCCAACGATATCTGGATTAACAGTATATTCATAACCCTTATTTCTGCGGTAGTACCAGAAGCTTACCCACTCGCCTGAATCGCGATATTGAGCAGGTGTGTTTAGATATGCAGTGGGATCAGTACCCATAGTAAATCTCTGGCCAGTTCCACCACCAATTGACCAAGTTGAGTAGACATTATCTATCATAACATCGGTGATAGTATAGTTTCTCATAGTAGATGCCATACCGTCCAGAGTATCGTAATCATCATACCCTAGGCACCTTATCTCAGTGATAGCGATTGTGCTTAGTGTAGAGTAGAGTGGTACTTCCCAAAAGCCACCATCGGCAGGAACATTAAGTAGCTTACTGATAACTAGTGGTGAGTCTTTGAACTCTTGGCCTGTTGGCATAGCCATCTCGCGACTGATAAGATCTGAGTAGCTAGTAACAGTTGACCAATCTACAGTAGAGGCATATGGAGAGTCTGTATTTGCAATAATGCAGATCTTTTGACCTGCGGTAACTTGGCCAACGATCTGCCCGCCCTTCTCATTGGTAATCAGCGCTGGAATGATCTCAATTACCCTAACAATATTATCCGATGAGTCAAATAGGTAGATGAACCCTTCGCTAATCTCCGTAGATAGGATGTGGTTAGAGCCATCGTTAATTACCGAACGAGTCTGCGAGATGATACTCTCTAGCCCAACGTTGATCTCTAGATCCACTACCTTAGCATCTGTGGCCTCGATACTAGTTCGCTCACACCCTCCCAAAAGAGCTAGTAAGCATAGTAGCTTTATGTATATTAAATTTGTCTTCATATCTCTATTTTACTATTTAAAATTTTCGATTTTACATCCACCCCTCCGTAATCAGAGAGCGACTTAGTAGTGATTGAATATTTGCATATACCGTAAATGGTGTAGGTTCGCTAGGGTCATCTCGAAGATTTTCGAGGTCAAAGGCAATATCCTCTATGATATATCGCTTACCCTCGTTAAAGTAAATCACATTACCATTTGAACCAATGTAATCTGTGACGATGATATACTGTTTCTTACCGAGTTCAATACTCTGAGTTGCTGGATCACTATCGTGATCGAAGAATATATCACTTAATTCCACTACAAGGAATGGAATCTGATTCCTAGAGTCTGAGCTACTAGGGTAGCTCCACATCTTACCAGCTTCGAGCTCTACGACATTAGAGATGAAATCAGCTCCAGTGGTAGGATTTGTGAGGCTCTGCCCTTGAGACATAAGCGGCGCATCTCCATATAGATCCTTCATAGACTCTGGAATTGCAGCTATCGCCTCTTCTGAGTACGAGGTTAGCCTTACAGTCTCTTGGTTATAGGTATTGGCCCAATATAATAGGTAGTTATCGATAAATATTGAGTTGACTTTATAACTTGTAATTGGCGAGTTCTCCTTAGTCCTAATACGAAGTAGGTCGATATATGAGTATGCAGGGGTAATTAATATTTGGTCTCCAGAAGATGCTGAATACTCATCTCCATACATTGAGATCTGACTGCGCTTAGAGGCATCAAGCAGAGTATATTCAGAGTTATAAAGAATTCTATTAATATCGTCGCTGCTTGTTATATTTGTCCAATCTATGTTGGCAATAGTGCCATCTTTATCTATGAAGCTCTGTGTGTTCGCAATTATATGTATCTGATAATATTCAGATGGACTATAGGCTCCTAAGAGTTGGTGTTTGCCACTATTCATTGCCTCGATATCTAGTGGAACTATATCTAAAACGTTTTCATTGCTTATGATGTAGATATATCCATCTACGACCTCAGGGGTAACTATATCTGTACCACTTGCAGATTCTATCTCGGCGCGCGTAGAGATCTCCTCATTAATAGCAACCTTAATCATTAGCTCCTGTAGCTCTGGGGTAGAAGTGCTAGCTCTTTGACAAGAGACTATCGCTACTAGTAGTGCAAATGTGTAAATTAAGTATCTCATTATCTTATCTTTTCAAAGTGTTTGTTACTGATTATCCTCTAGATTGCCATCTGGTCCATCTGGGTTGCTACTATCGATATCTGGACTTACTACCACATTCTCATACGGTTCAACTGTTACCTCAATATCAAAAATGTAGTTTACGTTTGGAACATCACTGAGGTTCTCGAAACCGAAGGTGATATTGTCGATATGGTAGATGTAACCAGTCTCAGTCCAATGGATATCATAGCTCTCAACAGTTATATACTGCTTATCTAGAGTTTGTTGAGCCCCGTAGTAATCTGTGTATAGGATATCAGTGAGTTCTATTATAATTCTCGGAGTAGTAATAAACTCGCCGTTTCTCTGTACGTAGTTATCATATACTAAGTACCACGGCAGCTGGTTGTAGAATAGGTATGACCATAGTTTACCATCTGCAGCAGATGCTGTTAGGTGGCGTTCAGGGTTTGCCTCATCTCTACTTGCACTCCATAGGCCGTAGTCCTTATAGTTTGCATTAATTGCAGAAAAATCAGTTGAGATAGTGTGGTTGTGTACGTAGCCTGCCTCTTCGAATGTCTTCTGTGATTCGTCAAATGAGTAGTAGTCATCGTAGAACTCGATAGCACCTATTGGACGCTTAGTGATATAGTTAGATAGTAGAACCTTTGAGACGTTGTATGAAATAAAGGTTCTAGGTAGTGGAGCCTCGGTACTTGTCCACTCCTCAGGATTTGCAGTTGTCTCATCACGAGCCACAACCTTTGCAAGCTCGAGGCGCGATGACATAAAGTTCATATGTATGCTCACCGATGGATTTACGCCTTCAAGCTCTGAGGTAACATCTTTGAAAACTGCGTGGTTCTGGTACTCGCTCGATGATGATACTAGGATATCATTTGGAAATTGAGATCCATCGTTTATCTGAAGTTGAACATTCATAAGGTCGCCCACTGTCGAGATATTCGAGAACTCAGAGGCATATGTCTCAGTGTTTAGTAGCACTACAAGCGACTTTGCTTCGTTAGGGACACGGACAGAGATAGGCTGTGAGCTAGCAATGGCTGCTATATCTGCATCCGAAAACTCATAGCTGTATATAATTGGGGTCTCTAGTTTCGATGGGATTGACCAATATATAGGGCTATTGCTCCACTCATTTTCATACCACGATTCGGCTATCCAGTAGATGCGTCCGTCTGTTATAGTTGGGGCAACATTTGATGATGTAGGACTTCCCGGCTCTGTAACCGCTCGCGATACCTCGTTAGTTGGTAGCTTGATGTAGATTTGAAAGCTATCGGTCTCTGCGCCATCTGCACTACCCGTATACGACGGTTTAGAGCAGGCTCCAAGAGTAACAGCTACAAGTAGGATAGCGACTCTAAAGTAATTTGAGATCATTTTGTTTGTTATGTTTTTTAATGTAGTGGCGTTACGGGATTTCACGCCCGTAATGCCTATGGGCTTAACCCTAGTAATTACATAAGGTTAGCAGTAATATTTTGGAATATCCACGGTTGGATATCAAGAGTTACGTCTAGGTTCACACCAAATTCGTTTGGAGTATCGTCTAGGTCGTAGTAGTCAAAGTCGATATCGAATTTGTAGATCTTACCAGCTGTAAGGCTTGCAACACCAGTGTAGCTACCAACTGTTAGGTACTTCTTGCCTGCAATAGTCTCAGTTGTACCAGTCGCGCCAACTCTGTATGTTATGTTGGTAAGTTCGAAGACTGGGCGTGGTCTCGATGCTGGAGCAACTGGGTATGACCACACTAGGTCGGTGCCTGCTGTAGCCGCAAGTGAACCCGCTGTTGAAGCTGTTGCTGCCCAACCAGTCGCTGGAGTATCCTTTAGTAGAGCGAAGGCTACCATATCGTATAGTTCATTCTCTGGAGTTAGAGCATCGTCGATAGTCTGTCTGATATCTGTCTTAGTTCCCTTAGGCTCGAATGTGTATGAGTACTTGTCATACGCCTCGTCGATAAGGATAGCCGAGAGAGTAAAGCTAAGGATCTCGATCTGCTGATCCGTTGCTAGCGCATTACCCGCTGCATCCTCAACTGCGATGTGTGACTCAACGCTACCGATCTCCATACGTGAGAAGATAGGGGTCATAGATGCAGTAACTGCAACTCTATCGGTGATACCGTCGTTGTCCGTATCTGAGCTAACGCCAGCGCTAACAGCTGCAATCTCACCGCTAGTTAGAGCAAGTGGTGCACTAAGGTAGTCTGCTGGTGCAGGAAGTGCGATCTCTGAGCTTTCTATTGAGGCAAATGTAGAGAAGTTGCTGTAAGTTGCGCCAAGGTTTGCAAGTACGTAGTAAGAACCTGAGTAAGGAACCTCGCCGATAGTCAGTGAGCTATTAGTTGATGTGCCAACAGTTCTGTAACCTCCATCCGCAGAGTAGATATACACTCCAAAATCAGAGACAGTAGATTCACTTTCAACGCCCGGCTCTGCAGTTGCACGAGAGGCAACTGGTAGGATAGAGATATTAAGATCTCTGAGGCCGTTGTCTTGTGGTATTACTACAGGATTTGCATCTGTACAAGAGATTGTTACCATAGAAGCGATGACCGCTAATGTGGCAGTTGTAAATTTGTTCATTTAATTAGATTTTGTTATAAAATAATATCGATTTATTCTCTTCCCGATGCAAATCTATAAAATATATGTTAATTCACCAAATACAGATTAAGTCGTGATTTGCGTTAAATATAAGTGATAATGTAATTAATGTGAGTAATATGCAGATAATCAGTAAATTAAATTTATTGATATTTTTTTAAAAAAAATTACTGTCATTAAAGTATTAATATGACTGTCATTAAAGTATAGATGGCTTAATGCTTTATATTACTATGACAGAACCATAGGATAGGTAGAGTGGTGGTAATTTATAAAAATTACTATATAAAATAATATCTTTGATACGTGTAACTGTAACTATATCTGCAATGTATAATTGTGATTTGGATACTTCTAGCTTATATAGTACAACAAGGGAAGTCCCGTAGTGGAACTTCCCTTAAAAATGCGATAAAAATGGGTGTGCAATTTTAGTGCTTAATGTGCACCACATCCGCAGCCTTCGCTGTGGATAATCTTGTCGGCAGCAGCCCTAAGTTCCTCTTTACTAGGTAGGCGCTTAAATCCTGCAGTTGTCAATCCTTGCGAATTAATGACCACAATAAAGCTGTCTTTTATGCGTTTATTTATACCCATCATCTCGATCAATCTCTTCTCGTTGCTATCCTTTACGTCGATAACCACGACCTCAGCTCTATCCTTTAGATCTGCCTTTACCTCTTCGCAGAGTCTAATTGCCTCCGAGTTGCTCTTAAATTCACTATTGGTAAAGATAGCAAGCACTGGCTTGTGGATATGTGTAGCAAATAGGATTATATTCTCTTTTGGGGTGGGAATTGCCTCGATAATAGCCTCAGAGGTCGCCTCCTCTTCTCTAAGACCACCCATCAAAAGCCCATCGGGTGATAGGATAAGTAGGGTAGGATCGGTAAGGTTCGAGATACTATATCGCTCCACAATCGAGCGGTTAGCCTTTAGATCCATATTGACCTCAACCACATCAACATCACCCTGTGATTTAGCCACTGAGTGTGCCACCTCGCTTAACTCCTTGCCCATATCATCACTATTGCTAACGACCATAAGTACAGTGTGTTTGTTGAGTTTCGCTCTATTTATCTGCCTCTCGGCAGACTCGCCTCTACTCTGAGCCATAAGCGAAGTAGTGGAGAATAGTGCCACTAATAGTACTGAAAATAACTTGAAACTACTCATCATCTCTCTATTTATTAAATATAATTTTCTCTAAATCCTTAACCTTCGGAACGATGCCCTTAATGACCACCTTACCATCGACTGCAACAGCAGGAGTAAGGTAGGTATTGAAGCTAGCCATTTGGGCTATATCTTCTACCTTAGATAGCTCTACATCTAAGCCATTATCAGTTATATATCTGTCAATTATATCGTAAGTCTTTCGGCATTTATTGCATCCGAGACCAATGACCTCTATCTTCATTAAAAAATCAGTGTTAGTTAATGTTTGTAAATATACGAACAATAACTAACACTGAGAAATTTCTATCTGCCTTTTTTTTAGTTTGGCGAATAGAGTAGTGTGCTTAGGGTTTATGCTATTTGTGTAAGTTGATGCACTATAAACTCCTCCACTGCACCATCTGTTGCCTTGATATATTCGGCTAAATGGGCGTTATTCATATGCTCTTGCCACAGCTCGTGGCTCTCCCAATTCTCGTGGAAGATGAATAGGTTTTCATTCTCGTTGTCTTGGTGCAGGTCGTAGTTAATGCACCCCTTCTCGGCACGTGTTGGCTCGATAAGTTTCAATAGTTCAGCCTTTACAAGCTCTCTTTTTTCGGGCTTTGCAAGTATGCGAGCCACAATTGTTAGTTTTGACATATTTTTAATTTTATCTTGTGTGAATAAATTCAACTTTCTCGCCTCCTGCTCCCCATATAAAGAAGTAGTCGGCGCCACGCTCCCACGTAAAATCGATGTAGGATATTGGGCTTATCTGCAAACCCTGTGCCTTATAGTGGGCGTGGTCTGCCTCGATATCCTCCGAAAGGTAGGCGATGTGGTCGATTACGGGGCTTGTGAGCGATGGATTCTCGAAAAGCTCATATACCACGCTGCCGTTGTCTATATAGACAATCTCGAAACCACCCTGCTCAAAGCGACCCTTGATCTCAAATCCTAAGTTCTCAACGTACCAATCGAGCGACT
>CAYJFH010000047.1:0-15447 GCA_964369485.1 uncultured Rikenellaceae bacterium
TGTAGTTATATATTAAAATCCCCACTATTAGCGGCCTTCTCAAAGCGCTAATAGTGGGGTAGTGTTATTTTACTATTGTGTCGAGACTTAGTGTCTGAACCTATAGAGGTGGTCTTAGCTGAGTCTTCTAGCGCCATCTGAGATTACCACTGGGTAGATCTTACAGTCGATGCCATACTTTGCCTTATACTTTGTCTGTACTGTGGAGATAAAGTTGTCGTACTTCTCTGCCTTTACCACATTGATACAGCAGCCGCCGAAGCCGCCACCCATTACTCTCGAGCCGCTAACGCCGCACTCCTTGGCCACTTCGTTGATGAAGTCTAGCTCCTCGCACGATACTTCATATAGTACCGACATTCCTATGTGTGTGCCATACATCTTACGGCCAGCAGTCTCATAATCGCCACTCTGCATTGCAGCGCAAGCATCTTGAAGGCGATCTACCTCTTCTCTAGCGTATAGTGCACGGATATAGTCCTCTTGGGTGATCTCACCGATTACCTCCTCGAGCCACGCAATCTCAGCATCACGCATAAACTCAACCTCTGGATGGCGCTTCTGAATAGCCTTAACTGCACGTTCGCAGCTCTCTCTGCGGCGGTTGTATGGTGAATCTACAAGTTCGTGCTTCACGCAGCTGTCTACTAGGCAGACTTTGTAGCCGTGCGCCTCTGGATCGAATGGGATATACTCAAACTCACCGCTCTTGCAGTCTAGCTTCATTAGGTGGCCAGCCTTGCCGTGGATTGAGGCAAATTGGTCCATAATACCGCACTTTACACCCACGTAGTTATGTTCAGTTGACTGCCCAACCTTCGCTAGCTCCATCTTCTCGAAACCAAGCGATAGCATCTCGTTGAGGGCAAATGCGTATGTAGACTCTAGTGCTGCCGATGAACTCATACCTGCACCTAGAGGCACATCGCCCGAAAATACAGTATCAAAACCCTCAGGAATCGTTGCGCCACGCTTTGTAAGTTCGCGCACTACGCCGAAGATATACTTTGCCCACTGCTCCTTTGGAGCGTCATTATCGCTTGCAAATGCAAACTCCGAACTCTCATTCAGATCAAGCGCATAGGCTCTAATCTTCTGAGTGCCGTTAAATTTAAGCTCGGCAACCATTCCCTTGTCAACTGCGCCCGGCAGTACAAAGCCACCATTGTAGTCGGTGTGCTCGCCAATTATGTTAATACGCCCCGGTGACGCATATACATCTCCTGCCTCGCCATATAGCTCCGCAAATTTCTCTCTAATCTTTGTTGTCTCCATTGTTGTTTAATTATAGTTTAATGTTTTTTCCTTTTGTATGTAGATGAATCTACCAACGCTCCAGATTGGAGTAGGGTATTGTATATAGTAGAATTGAAAATTTTTTAAAAAGAGGTGAGTAACAAATATATGGATAATTTATACCTTTTGCAACACATAATCGAATTTATTTTTGCTCTCAAATATTTATCGAAAAAAAATTGTATCTTTGCTCTAAGGGTAGTGAGTATTTAAGAAGAACTATTAAGTCTATTCGGATAATGAAACATATAGGTATATTGATATCTCTATTGCTACTGTGTGGAGTAACTTTCGCACAGAGCAAAATAGAGTTTAACCTCTCCAAGGCAGAAGAAATTTTCAATGATAACCCGAGTGAGGCTCGTAAGTACTCAGACGAGGCACTTCGAATAGCACTTAAAGAGGGTGATTCGCTACTAATCACTAGGTGCTATATGCAGATAGGGCGTGAGTACCTAGAAAAGGGTAACTTCGATACTAGCTTTCTGAACTACTATACAGCTGAACTATTTGCGCCCGAGAGTGCCTACAAGGAAGAGGCCGTTATAAATACGATTATGACACGCTTCTATCTGCTGGTAAAGGACTTCGATAGTGCCTTTGAGCATATTGACAACGCCTTTAAGTTCGCGGAGAAGACAAATGACTCTGCCACCATTGCCAAGGTATATAATATGAGAGGTATTGCCTATACTAATATGGAGGAGAATGAACTAGCCGAAAGGGAGTTCTATAGGGCTCTTAGTATCAATGAGCGTATCGGTAATATGGATGGAGTTGTGAGTAATTACAATAACCTAGCGCTATACAAGAGTCAAGATACTGATCATAAAATTGATTTACTATTTAAGGCCATTGAGTATAATAAATCTAATAACAATAATTGGAGCCTCGGCGAGAACTACAATAATCTAGGTACACAATATCTATATAAGGGTGACTTTCGCAGTGCGCTAAAGTATCTGATGGCTGCCAGAGGCTATGCCAGGAAGGTAGGGGCTCAGGAGCTACTATGTGATAACTATAGGTATACATATTGGACCTATGACTCCTTGGGGAACTACAACGCTGCATTCGAGAACTTTGAGAAGATGTATGAGCTCGAACAGAAGATTATCACAGAGCGATTCCTCGTGGAGCAGGAGCTAGGCAATGTGATTGGTAACCTAGAGCTTAAGACCCAAGAGGCTGTAAATGAGCTAGAAATTCAGACTCTAAACACGCAGAGGTACTACTATATGTTCTTTAGTGCAGCGCTACTGCTTATAGTTTGCGTTGGGATTATGTTTATTATCATAAGGCGTTGGCACGAGAAGGTACAGCGCAAAGATCAAGAGATACGTCGCCAAGAGCAGGAGAAGGAGATTGCGCAGAGTAGCATCGAGGATATTCGCCAAGAGATGGTTGGGCTCTCATTCTATATACGTAGTAAGATGAACCTGCTAAATAAGGTTAAGGAGCTCCTACGTGAGATAATCAAGGGTGGCGAACAGCAAGATACAAGGCAGGGAGTAAAGACCGTAGTCTCCTTTATCACTGCAAATCAATCTAAGGATGAACAGATCGATCTACTCAATACAAAGATCGACGAGGTCTGCGGATCATTTACTCAAAAACTAAAGTCGCTGTACCCAGAATTAACGGCGGGCGAACTTCAACTTGCAGCCTTTATTAGAATAAATATGTCGTCAAAAGAGATATCACTCCTTACCGGAACATCGGAAAAAAGTATCAATATGGGGCGCTATCGACTGCGAAAACACCTTGCTCTATCCACTGATGTCAACTTATTTGAATTCCTGATGAAAATATAGTTTTGTAGATATATAATTTCGAGTTAAATTTCAGATTAATAGTTTATTAAAATTATTTATGTAGATATAAATTTGCTCATTATTTACTATTTGTAGGAGAGAAAAGCGCACTAAAATTGCACTTTTCTCTTTTTTTTAACCTAATTTTACTTCAAGCAAAGGGGGAAGCAATGCTAAATTTTTTTATAAACTTTAGCGGGACTATCTTTGAAAAAGAACTAACAACTAACTAACCAAAACTTCTATGAAAAAAACTTACAATTTATCGTTGTTGCTGATTTTGGCAACTATGTTCTTTGCGCAGGTGACAAGTGCCTACGCACAGACATTCACTGCAAAGGGTACCGTCGTGGATGTTAACTCTGAACCTATAATAGGTGCGCTTGTAGTTAACCTATCTTCTCACGCTAATACACTTAGTGACGTGTATGGTAACTTTGAGATTTCTGTAGCTGATGGCCAGCAAATTCAGATTAGCTACTCGGGCTATGCAACTCAGGTTGCTACTGCTAAGGAGGGCAAGACCTTTAATATAGTACTAGAGGAGGATGTGACTGTGATTGACGAGGTTGTTGTTATCGGTTACGGTACTCTAAAGAAGAGTGACCTTACTGGTGCGGTAGAATCTGTCAAGTCCGAAGAGATCACAAAGCGTGCTACTGCAAATGCAGCAGAGGCTCTTCAAGGTCTTGTAGCTGGTGTTAATGTTCAGAAACTAGGTGGTAGAGCCGGTGAGGGTGTTACCGTTAAGATTCGTGGTGTTAATACATTCGGTGACAATGAGCCACTATATATCATTGATGGTTTCCCTGGGGATATCAACACTGTGAACCCTCAGGATATTGAGAATATGGAGGTGCTTAAGGACGGTGCTGCTTCGGCAATCTACGGTTCGGTAGCTGCTAATGGTGTTATCATCGTTACCACTAAGAATGGTAAGGCTGGTAAGATCTCTATCGATGTAAACTCATCTGCTGTATTCACTAATACTTCAAATAGATTTGAACTACTAGACGCTAACGAATATGTTCAGGTGCATAAGATGATGTACGAGAATGCTGGCGAGGCTCTTCCTGCTTATATCACTAGCCCGGGGAGCTACAATACAAATTGGCAAGATGAGATCTTCCGCCCTGGTTTCAATGCCTTCAACTCATTCTCTATCCGTGGTGGTAGCGAGGATATTAAGTTCGCAGTATCTGCTAACCTTACAGACGAAGAGGGTGTAGTTATCGCTAATGATTTCCGCCAGCGTAACGTTAGAGGTAAGATCAGCGCTAAGAAGAATATCTTCCAATTTGATGCTAACGTATCTTACAACTCTACACGCAGTGCATACCCTAACTTCGCTCTAAAGGAGGCATATATGATCTCTCCACTTGTACCAGTTTACGATGAGAGCGAGGAGTATGGCTATGGCCTTACTAACAAGGATGGACTTCCAAATAATATGAACGTTATCGCTCAAGAGCACTACTCAGATAGTTATACTGATGGTCAAGAGTTCAATGGTAACCTATCTCTAGGTATCAACTTTACTGACTTCCTACAGTTCAAGAGTAGCTACTCATACACAAATGACAACTCTCAGTTCTACGAAAAGGAGAAGGCGCACATCGCTGACCCTAAAGTTCCTCAGAAGTATCCATACTACGGCGAGACTCGTACGACTTGGAGCGAGGAGATTTGGGATAACGTACTTAGCTTCGATAAGGACTTCGGTAAGCACTCGCTTAACCTAATGGCTGGTATGTCTATGACAATGACTGCCTCTAAGTGGGCTTCGGCTTGGGTAGAGGGTAAGACTACTGTTGATGGTGTTGAGATACCTGCAGGTTTCCTAGATGAAGATTTCTCTACTCTAAATGGTGGTGCTGGTGGTACTTACGGTGCAGAGGGTAGTATGTATGAATACAACCGCCTATCTTACTTCGGTCGTGTGAACTACAACTACGATAACCGCTACCTACTTCAAGCTACATTCCGTGCCGATGGTTCATCGAAGTTCGGTGCTAACAACCGTTGGGGTTACTTCCCTTCAGTTGCGATTGGTTGGAGAATCGAACAGGAGGACTTTATGCAAGATGTGAAGTTCGTAGATATGCTTAAATTCCGTGCTAGCTGGGGTCAACTTGGTAATGAAAATGCACTAGGTTACTATGACTTCCAAGCACTCATCGACACTCAAAACTGGCTAAATGGTGGTTACGTACAGGGTAATGGTAATCCTTGGCCAGGTAGTATCGCTAAGGACCTTGAGAACCAATCGCTAAGATGGGAGACTACAGAGTCTATCAACGTTGGTCTTGACTATGGCTTCCTAAGGGGTATCACAGGTTCGATTGAGTACTACAATACAGCAACTGACGGTCTTCTAATCACTCGTAGACTTCCAGGTTCAGCAGGTCTTAATGACCCAACACTTAACGTAGGTAAGATTCGTAACAGCGGTATTGAGTTCACTGTAAATTGGGCTGACGAACTAGCAAATGGACTAGGTTATAACATCGGACTTAACCTAACTACAATTGAGAATAAGGTTGAAGCACTTGCGGACGAGGGACAAGTTATCTACGGTACTGGTCTTAGATTTGGTCAAGAGCACGCTCCGACAGCTACAACAGTAGGTCAGCCAATCGGTGCTTACTACCTATACACAACAGATGGTATCTTCCAATCAGATGCAGAGGCTGCAGCTTATGTAAATAGCAATGGCGAGGTTTACCAATCGCAGGCAAAAGCTGGTGATATCAAATTTGTGGATATAAACGGTGATGGCGTTATCAACGAAGATGATAAGAGCTATATGGGTTCAGGTATCCCTAAGGTAGAGTTCAACCTTAACTTTGGCCTAAATTGGAAGGGTATTGACTTCTCGATGCTTATCGGTGGTGGCTTTGGTCACGAACTATACAATGGTAACCGCTTCCTTTACGAAGGTATGAGCTCTGGTAGTAACTTCCTAAGCTCTACACTAGATGCTTGGACACCAACAAACACAGATACAGATGTACCACGTGCAGTACTTGGTGACCCTAACCAAAACTCGAGAGAGAGCGACCGCTTCCTAGAGAGTGGTGACTTTATCCGCCTACGTAACGTTCAGATTGGTTACACATTCCCTAAGGCGTGGATGGAGAAGATTCACCTTGAAAGACTTAGAATCTACGTGAGTGGTGACAACCTACTTACAATCACTGACTACAGTGGTGTAGACCCTGAATTTGGTATCAGCTCACCTCTTAACACAGGTGTGGATAACCTAATCTACCCAATGACAAGCTCATTCACAGTTGGTCTTCAACTTACATTCTAAGGTAAAGAGAGAATATTAAAAAATATAACGCATTAAATAAGAATAAATCAATGAAAAAGATATTAATATTAGCTATGTCGCTCTTCTCATTCTCGCTTACGAGTTGCGAAGATATGCTAGAGGTTAGCTCTCCCGATCAACTAACAACGGGTAATTACTGGCGTAATGCCACCGATGTCGAGAATGCACTAGCTGCGGCTTACTCTCAACTAGAGGCGTCGACTAGTACTTGGAGCTTCTACGAGGCAAAATGGACTACTGAGGCATACCGTGAGGATCTATATAATCTGGGCTCAGATGCCTATAACTATAGCAACTGGGTAGCGATGTATGACTTCACATATAGTAACAACGTATGGGAGCAATCATATATCTGGGATAGATACTACTATGGTATTAGCTATGCTAACCAAATTATCGAGAAGATCGTTAATGTTCCTGCAACAGAGATGACAGAAGAGCAACGTATTCAATACACTGCCGAGGCGAGATTCCTAAGGGGTTACTACCATATGAAACTTCTTCTAAACTGGGAAGAGATTATTCTTCGTGATAAGTTTATCACTGACCCTGCTGACCTTGATAAGGGGCTTTCAGAGCGTGTTCCTACTTGGGAGTTTATCCTAGAGGACCTAGAGGCTGCAGCTCCGGGACTTCCAGTACAGCATCCATCTGCTAACACTGGTAGAGCTACTAGTGGTGCGGCTAATGCTTACATCGGTTGGGCTTACCTAACTAGAGCATGGGAGGAGAACAACTCACAGTTCTACACAGATGCAGTCACTGCACTTGATAAGGTTACGGGCTATGACCTAGTTTCAATGGATAGATACCTAGATATGTTCAATGGTACATATAAGAACTCTCCAGAGAGTATCTTTGAACTACAGTTTACTGAGATTACTGCCAATGGCGCAAGCTACCGCTCTGCAATCCATAAGTTTATGGCAGTTGCCGAACTTACAGGTTGGGATGAGATCGTACCTAGCCAAATGCTAATGGACGAGTACTTCAAGGAGGGTGAGATAGCTACCACTGGTCTATATGACTCACGCCTATATGAGACTATCTTCTATCAGTGTGACTACTTCAATGACCCAACTGCACTTAGAGTTTATGGTAATACTTATGACCACTACTTCTCAAGAACTGATGAGAATGGTGTAACGGAGGCATACAACAAACCTGCATTCCGCAAGTTCTTACCTAAGGATTGGGAAACACTAAGTGAAGCTGACCGTGTGGCTATCAATATTCCACTTATGCGCTACTCAAACGTACTACTTATGAAGGCTGAAGCACTTAACCAACTAGATAAGACTGGAGATGCAATTCGCCTTATAAACCAAGTGCGTGCACGTGCCGATATGCCAGCGATGACAGGTACTAGCAAGGATGCCGTTCATGCTCAGATCGAGCACGAGAGAATCGTAGAGTTTACACTAGAGAACTTCCGCTTCTACGATATGCGTCGTTGGGGCGTGGCGGAGCAGAGACTGCACGCAATCGACCGTACGAACTTCGATCCTGCGAAGCATAACTTCTTCCCTGTTCCACTAACTGAGGAGCAATCAAATGGCGCCCTTTAATATTTAAAAGGCACAGTTAAGTTAAAAAAAGTTTATAAAAAAGTGATTAATGTTTAGTGGCAAGCTCACTAAACATTAATCCTTAAACTCTCAAAAAAAAGATGTTTACAGTAATAGCAATAATGCTTATGGGTGCGGTGGTTGGCTTCCTGCTCAAGGATAAGAATATGAAGTATCTGCCTAAGGCTATAACGGGCTTTGTATTTGGGTTGCTCCTATTCTTGGGAATCCAAGTAGGTGGTAACTCCGATATTATGGATAACCTTTCGACTATCGGCACGGACGCTCTGATAATAACACTTGGTGCTCTAGCTGGCAGCGTCCTTTTATGTTGGGGAGTATATAGACTCTTCTATAAGAATAGAGAATTACCTTCGGCGGGTGAAAATAAAAACTAAATCAAACCTATGAAATCAAGTATAATTACAGTAAGCTTCTTTGCCATAGGACTCCTTATCGGGGTATACGGCCTAGATTTCGATATGTTCGATGCCGAGGTGATAACTCGTTGGGTGCTCTATGGGCTGATGTTTCTAGTAGGGGTGAGTATCGGTAGCGACAAGAATATGCTTAGAGCTATTGCACAGTGTAACTTTAGGATAATTCTTGTACCACTTGCCACTATATTAGGGACGCTTATAGGTGCCGCACTAATCTCTGTATTTGTCTCAGGACGCTCCCTTGCGGACTGTCTGGCGGTAAGCTCAGGATTCGGGTATTACTCTCTATCATCTATTCTAATCACCGATATCAAGGGGGTAGAGCTCGGGACAGTTGCCATTACCTCGAATATTATTCGAGAGATATTCACACTGCTCTTCGCTCCGCTACTTGTAAAGTGGTTCTCGCCACTTGCGCCAATCACAGCAGGCGGTGCTACAACAATGGACTCTACACTACCTATCATCGCCAAGTACTCTGGCAAGGAGTGGGTAATCGTAGCTGTCACTCACGGTATATTAGTTGACCTTAGTGTACCGTTCCTAGTAACTCTATTTAGTACACTGTAACTATTCGTCGGGGATATTTATTGACGAAAAATCACAGTAAACAATAACAATTAATAATCAATGAAAAGAGGAATTTTATTTATTTTAGGGCTTATCCTTAGCACTACAGCCTTTGCTCAAAAGCCAGAGTGGAACGACTCGCAGGTCAATGGCATTAATCGCGAAAAGATGCGCTCACACTTTATTCCAGTCTCTAATAATACTGGTAAGGAACAGCGTGTTTCGCTTAATGGAGAGTGGGACTTCTTCTACTCAAAGAACCCTGCATCACGCCCCGTAGATTTCTATAAGACAGACTATAGAGCTAAGAAGTGGAGCAAGATTACAGTTCCGGGAAGTTGGGAACTTCAAGGTTTTGATGCCCCTATCTACACAGATACTCGCTTTCCATTCCCTGCAACACCAGATACAGTTCAGACCCATTACAATCCAGTAGGGTCATACATAACATACTTTAGCGTTCCGCGTGAATTCACGGATATGGATGTTTACCTTCGCTTCAGTGGCGTTGAATCGGCATTCTATGTGTGGGTTAACGGCCAGAGAGTAGGGTATAGCGAAGATAGCCGCCTACCAGCGGTATTTAATATCGGCGAGTACCTAAAGAAGGGTAAGAATAAACTTGCAGTTGAGGTATATCGCTACTCGGACGGCTCATTCTTTGAGTGTCAGGACTACTGGCGATATAGCGGAATTGAGCGAGATGTATGGCTAGAGGCACGTACAAAGGGCGATAGAGTAGAGGACTTCGAGATTAGCGCAAATGCAGATGGTGAGTTCTCACTAGATATCACTGCCAACCGTGAGAATGCGAAGTATGATATCGAGATTCTTGATGGCAAGAAGGAACTATTCTCTGCTGAGCTTTCAAAGGCGAATGACTTTAAGGTCGAGCATAAATTCAATGATATTAAGCTATGGAATGCAGAGACTCCTAACCTCTATACACTTGTAATGACTACAGATGATGAGAGGATAGAGCAGCAGTTCGGTTTCCGTACCGTGGAGATTCGCAGCGGTGTTCTGTACCTTAATGGTCAAAAGATTCTTATCAAGGGCGTTAACCGTCACGAGCACGATGCAGTAACTGGTCGTACCATTACTGTTGAGAGTATGGAGCTAGATGCTAGACTTATGAAGGAGAATAACATCAATGCCGTGCGTGCAGCTCACTACCCTAACTACGAGCAGTGGTATGAGATATGTAACCGTGTTGGACTATATGTTATCGATGAGGCTAATATCGAGAGCCACGGTCTGATGTTCAACAAGAAGAGGGAAGATAAGACCCTTGCATACTACCCACATTGGCTACTACCTTTCCAGCAGAGGATGGAGCGAATGGTGGAGCGTGATAAGAACTTTACCTGTATTATCGGTTGGTCACTAGGTAATGAGGCAGGCTATGGCCCACACTTCGAGACTATCTATAAGTGGACTAAGGAGCGCGATCCATCTCGTCCAGTACAGTACGAGGGTGGTGGATATGAGAGTGTTAGTGATATCTTTGCCCCTATGTACGCTAAGGTTGAGCGCCTAACCGAGCACACTATACGCCGTAGAGAGAAACCACTAATCCTTTGTGAGTATGCACACGCAATGGGTAATAGTGTAGGTAACCTCGATGACTATTGGAACTTGATCTACCACCACGAACAGCTACAAGGTGGATTTATCTGGGATTGGGTAGACCAAACCTTTGATAAGAAGGACGAAAATGGTAGAAAGATTGCTGCATTTGGTGGCGACCTAGGATTTGTTGGGGTGGTGAATGACACTAACTTCTGTGCTAATGGTCTAATTGCGGCAGATAGATCTATCCGTCCGCACCTACACCAAGTGCGCTATACCTACCAGAATATCAACTTCGAACCAGTAGTTCTATCATCTCAGGAGTTTGAGGTAACAAACCGATTTGACTTCGTAAACCTTGACGATGTAGACTTCCAATGGGTTGTTGAGCGTAATGGAGAGGAGATTGCCTCTAGTAACTTTAAGGTTATGGCTCTTTCGCCTAAGGCAACTCGTAGGGTAGAGATTCCGCTCAGCACAGTTGATTTCAGTGGTGATGGCGAGTACTTCCTGAACTTCTATGCAGTAAAAGATGGCCATAGAATTGCCTATGAGCAGTTCTACCTGCCACAGAGCAACCATAATGTTACCTTTGATTTAAAGGCAGGCGGTAAGCTAACTCTCGACTCTTATAAGGTTACGGGCGAAGACTTCTCTGTGGAGTTCTCAGATGAAGGGTACCTATCGTCACTTAACTATGGTGGAAATGAGATACTAAAGGGTCACCTACGCCCTAACTTCCACCGTCCACTAACTGACAACGACGTTGCAAATACAATGGTTGATAAGTATGTGGTGTGGAAAGATGCAGTAGTTGAACTTCAGAGCTTCGATATTAAGGAGGCTGCAGAAGGCGTAAAGGCAACTGCAACTTACGAACTTAAGGATATGGACTGTTCGCTAACGGTGAACTATGCAATTAATGCTGGGGGCGAAGTGCTTGTAGATTACACTCTAAATCCTTACGGCAGGGAGCTGCCTGAGATACCAAGAGTAGGTATGGCGCTAATCCTTGAGGGAGAGTATGATACTATGGATTGGTTCGGTAGAGGCCCATTCGAGAACTATGTAGACCGTAAGAGTGCAGCTCTTGTGGGTAGCTATAGCTCTAAGGTTTGGGATATGTACGAGCCATACCCAAGGGCACAAGAGACTGGTAACGTCTGTGACGTGCGTACATTCGCTCTTAGCAATGCAGAGGGCGAGGGTGTTGAGATCGTAGGCGTTGAGCCACTATCGATGAGTGCTTGGATGTTCGAACAGAGCGAAATTGACTACCGTCCATCGAGCATCGCTCCACTACACGGAGGTAGCATCGCTCCAAAGGATCTAGTATGGGTTAATATCGATAAGGCGCAGATGGGCGTTGGTGGCGATAATACTTGGGGTGCTGAGACACATACTCAGTATAAGATTAGCCCAGAGGCACAGAAGTATCAGTTTATTATTAAACCTCTATAGTAATTCATTAATATGAAAAGATTATTCCTACTTGCCAGTGCACTCCTACTAGTGGGGTGCGCAGGTAAGGCTCAGAAGGTCGATTTAGCGACCGAGTACCACGATATTATCGACATATCTACTACACCCGAGAAGATTAACGCCTGCACGGGGCTCTACACTGAGCAGGGTGCGTGGATCGGCTTTGCAACACCAGCCCATAAGTCAGCGACTGGCTTTGTGGGGCCATTTGATATCGATAACCGAAAGTGGCTAAGCGAAGAGATTGTTGGTGTCGATGGCTTTGTGCAAGACAGCACAACTTACCTTCCGGGACGCATTATCCTTTGGGGTAAGGGTAAGGATGGTGCAGAGATTACCCAAACTCTAAGATTTGTGGATAAGAACAATGCGCTGCTCACTCTACACTCAGATAGGAGCATCGACTGGAATCTATCGGGCGATATTTGGTTCGCCGAGGGATATAGTGCAAAGTTCACTGGTGATGGCTATAACCTATCACTGCCACGTGGCGAGCAGCTAAGGCTCTCACTCCAAGGTTTTACCCTAGAGCAGACTAGTGACTCAACTTACAGCGCAAAGGGAGCTAAGGCGAGCAAGGATGCCTACGCTTATATCTCGTTCTTTAATACTCAGAGTGAAATTGCACCGGTTCTTACTGAAGATCCAAGCGTGTTGATAGATAACCATACTGAACGCTGGAATGGCTATATTACTAGTGTGCTTCGTGATGATATGCCACATAAGTATGATAGGGTAGCGGTTAAGTCAATGATTACACTACTTAGTAACTGGCGCAGTGCTAAGGGAGATATATTCCACGATGGTATTATACCATCGCACGGTATTTGGTACTTTGTTGGTTTCTGGGCGTGGGATACTTGGAAGCAGGCAGTCGCAACAGCGATGTTCGACAAGGAGCTAGCAAAGAACCAAATTCGTTCTATGTTCGACTATCAACTCGATGATGGTATGGTTATCGACTGTATCTATAGCGATGCGAAGGAGAATAATACTCGCGACTCTAAACCACCCCTTGCAGCTTGGGCAGTTGATGCTATTGGCGATAAGGAGTTTACAAGGGAGATGTATCCAAAGCTAGAGAAGTACTACAATTGGTGGTACAAGTCGCGCGATAATAACCAAAACGGTATCCCTGAGTTTGGTTCAACCGATGGTACACTCGTTGCCGCAGCGTGGGAGAGTGGTATGGATAATGCCGTTAGATATGACGACACAGAGATGGTTAAGAACCATGAGGGTGCATGGAGTATGAACCAAGAGTCTGTAGACCTAGCCTCTTACCTTGTCTATGAGTATGAACTACTCCAAAAAATGGCAAACGAGCTGGGTGTAGAGTGTAAGGCTACCCCGATCGATGGAGCAAGAGTAGCGGAGTACTTCTATGACGCAGAGGATGGATTCTTCTACGATAAGTTGCTTAAAGGTGGTGAGTTTGTGCGTGCCCAAGGTAGCGAGGCTTACACTCCACTTTGGACTAAGATTGCGACACAAGAGCAAGCCGACGCAATGTACAAAGTACTCTCAGATACTGCAAAGTTCTCGACCTATATTCCAATGCCAACGCTATCGGCTGCTCACCCTAAGTTTATGCCTAAGGGCTACTGGAGGGGGCCAATTTGGCTAGACCAAACTTACTTCGGTATCTCTGGTCTTCGTAACTATGGATATACCGAGGAGGCCGATGCCTATACCTACCAAGTCTTTGATAGACTATATAATCTAACGGGTAATGCCCCGATATATGAAAATTACGGTACACATACCGGTGAGCCTCTAAAGGCTCCTCACTTTAGTTGGTCAGCTGCGCACCTTTTGATGCTCTACCACGAGCTCTCTCATCAAAGCCAGCAATAGATAGATGTGTGTTAGGGATAGGAGGTACTCTTTTTGAAGAGTGCCTCCTTTCTTAAATTATTAATTGAAGGGATAAGCAGATCACGATTCTCGGAATCTGTAAGATCAAGAACCTAATGAGTATTGCCGCTGCATCACTAGTTAATAGTGGCAAGGTGTGGTTCGGCAGTGGGGTATTTCAAGATATAAAATTACTCCTCGCATTGGTGTTGAGAGTGCTTATGGTTCTTAATGAAATCAAATTTGAGTTGTGTCTGCTCTAAAGCAGCATATCTTATTCTCTTTACTCTAGGAGAGCTATCTCTCTCGATAATTTTTAGTAACTTTGTGGGAGAATTTTAGTGGAACTAAACTTATCGATATTAAACCAGCCATTAGATTGAGAGATGAATAGTACTAATAGTGAGAGCCTTGAGGCTTGGGAGGCAAATGCTGAGTTTTGGGATGACTATATGGGTGATGAATCTAATTTCTTTCACCGCGATATGGTGCGCCCACATACCGAAGAGTTACTTGGGGATGTAGCCGAAAAGTTGATACTTGATATTGCGTGTGGGAATGGCAACTTTTCAGAGCGATTAGCGGAGCGTGGAGCGAGGGTTGTGGCGATTGACTATAGTCCCAAGATGGTAGAACTCGCCCGTAGGCGTAGGGTAAAGTTTGCCGATAGCATAGAGTTTGCGGTGTGCGATGCAGCGTCGCAGAGTGAGCTCCTTGAAATCGCCTCTGAGCGTATGTTCGATAGTGCAGTGGCGAATATGGCGCTGATGGATATCTCAGATATTGAACCACTATTTAGCGTGCTTCCTCAAATATTAAAACCAACGGGAACATTTGTATTCTCGATGCACCACCCCTGCTTTACCGCTCCAAATAGCGACTATCTAAGCTCGCAACTCCATAAGGGTATAGCGGTGGAGGGACAACCAGTCGATCAAAACTACTACCACAGACCGATCCAAGAGCTCTTTAACCTTGCGTTCAGGAGTGGTTTTGTGGTTGATGGCTTCTTTGAAGTCCCATTTAAGGGCGAAGGCGAGCCAATTATTATTGTTATGCGTGTGCGCAGAGGGTAGTACTCCTATAATTATATGGTGCTTGGGAGTCTATGAGCACATAATAATTTGGGCATTTCCCCGAGATACTATTTTCTAGTAGCTGTCTTAATCTATATTTCAAGTGATCTTAGCGCTATCTTGCGACTCCAAGACGATTAAATATATCTATTTTTTGCCCAATATTTGGTATTTTTTATCTAAAAACGTCCAATTTTTACTGAAAATGTGGTGATTTTATCGTAATGGATATGAGGAAAATTATTATACAATTTTGATGTTTTAATGTGCGAAATTCAATTAAGAGTAAATTCTAAGGAAATATCGCTAGTGATTTAAAATTGTAAAATTACAACGAGAAGAATAAAATCAATATTAACTACAAGTCGCAGCTTGACTATTCTGGTAGTGGCACTTCTGCTATCTCTAAGTGAAGTTTCAGCAACTGTTGCAGTC
>CAYJFH010000048.1:0-11360 GCA_964369485.1 uncultured Rikenellaceae bacterium
CCAAGCTAGAGAAATTATGTAGCCGTCCGACGACTCCCCCCGGAGGCGGGCGGCTATCCGCTCGTTCCTCGCTGCTGCCTTCTCGCCTCCAGTCGTCGGACTACTGCACAACCTCTAAGGTTTCGTTAGTGTTATAGGAAATCAGGTATAGCAAAGCTAGAGAAATTCTGTAACCTCTCAACAATCCTCCCCCACTTTCCCTCAGCCAAAAAAAATGAGGGCTACCTCGCACACTGTACGAGATAGCCCCCACGACCTTTAATCTATAGAGAAGATTACTCCACTGGGATATCTTTATTTACGTTACGACTACCGATAAGCGCATAGTAAAGCATATATGCAAAACCTGCAACGATTACCCAGTAGCTAGAGATAAAGCCTGCCATATCGGCAACTTGACCTTGGATAAGCGGAAGGATACCACCACCACAAACCATTACCATAAAGAAGCCCGAGCCCATCGCTGTATACTTCTTGCCTAGGCCTTCGACTGCAAGGTTGAAGATACCACCCCACATTACCGAGGTACATAGACCACAAAGCACAAATAGTAGAACGCTTACTGGCACACTAGCAAGTCCAAATGATAGTTCGCTAGTAACTGTCGGCATATTTACTGTAACATCTGATGGAAGGAAGATACCGATAGATACAAGTACCACACCTAGAAGTGCCGCAGTAGATAGCATCTTCTTAGGAGCTACTCTAGAGGCGATAATACCACCAAAGATACGGCCACACATCATAAGTAGCCAGTAGATACCTACTACAGAGCCTGCCACTGCCTTAGAGATACCTTGACCGCCCTCTGCTACATCGCCCGATAGGAAGTTATTGATAAAGTTAGGGATACCAACCTCAACACCTACGTATACAAAGATTGCAAATGCACCTAGTGTAAAGTGGCGGAACGACCAAGGAGAGTACTTATCCTTAACCTTTACCTCGCCTACTACCTTCTTCTCAAGGTGCGGCTCAGGAATACGAACAGCTAGAAGTACTAGGAATACTGTAGCGAAGATACCCATAGCGATATATAGTGCTGGGTTAGCATCTGTGATCGATGCGCTAGCAGCATTACCGATAAGGTAACCTACAAATACTGGAGCGATAGTACCCGATAGTGAGTTAAGCGAGCCACCAAACTGCATAAGTTGGTTACCTGTCTTACCACCACCACCAAGTGTATTTAGCATAGGGTTTACAACGGTATTTAGCATACACATCGAGAAACCAGCTACAAATGCACCTAGAAGGTACACCACGAAGCTACTCATAATTCCCGAAAGGTACATAATACCAACACCCACAAAGCCAACAGCTACTGCCGATAGCGCTGTGGTCTTATATCCCATACGTTTAAGCATAATACCTGCTGGAATACCCATAAAGGCATAGGCGATAAAGTTAGCTGCATTACCAAGCTGCGACATTAGATTCGAAGCTCCGAATTGATCCTTCACGATCACACCGAATGGACCTGCAAGGTTTGTCACAAATGATATCATCGCAAATAGTGCGAACATCATTATGATCGGCAGAACGTTGTTTTGTTTTGTTTGAGTCATCTTTGTATTTTTTATTTATTGTTAGTTTTCCTTTAAGAATGTGTAGATAATCGCCTGCTCATAGACCTCACCTGCACGCAGTAGTGTAGATGGGAACTCAGGTTTGTTTGGCGAGTCTGGGAATGCTTGGCACTCTAGGGCAACGCCTCCATTATCGATATACTCCACATCGCCCTTGCCTAGCGGGCATCCCGATAGCCAATTGCCTGTATATAGCTGCACCCCCGGTTGAGAGGTTGCAATCTTCATTCTGCGCCCACTCTTTGGGCTATATAGCTCCCCAACGGGTAGTATCGAGTGGCCATTGGTATATCCATCCACTGCCCAACAGTGGTCATAACCATTACCGATTCTTAGTGGCTCATAGTCTGCTCTTATGCGCTCGCCGATAGTATGTGGCTCTAGGAAGTCCATAGGAGTTCCAGCAACATCGCTTAGCTCGCCAGTTGGAATCTGTGTAGAGTCCGTTGGTAGCCACTTATGGCAATTCAGCTGTAGAGTATGGTCAAGGATTGAGCCTGCACCGTGGCCATCAAGGTTAAAGTATGCGTGCGAAGTTAGGTTTACAACAGTATCTGCCTCCGAGCGTGCAAAGTAAGTAATTGCAAGGTTTGCGCTATCATCCCAATCGTAGCAGACCTCCATGGTCAGCTCTCCCGGAAATCCCTCTTCGCCATCTGGGCTTAGGTAGTTAAAGACCACTCTATTACCCTCGACCCTTGCGCCCCAAACTCTATTGTGCGGCCCCATAGGGCCTCCGTGAAGCGAGTTAGGGCCATTATTTACAGCGAGGCGATAGTCAGTTCCATCTATTGAGAACTTCGCCCTTGCAATACGATTGGCAAATCTACCAACGCTCTTTCCCATAAATGGGCCATCGCCTTGATAGTCTCTCCACTCCCTATATCCGAGGGTAACATCATCGATTACACCCTCTCTGTCTCTAACGTTTACTTCTAGTAGCGCCCCCCCAAAGTTACACACCACGATACTCTCGCCGTGCGAATTGGTCATCGTATAGCGAATAATTGGGTCGCCCTCTTGGGTCATTCCCCAAATCTCCTGTCTTATATCCATCGCCTTAAAATCTATTTTAGCCAAAGTGGATTAGGATACTCCCCTGCCTTAACAAGTTCAGCTATGCGACTAACTGTAACTGGACGATCCTCGATATATGTTACACCAAACCACTCCGATGTTGTCTTTAGCACCTTCATCTTTGCCTTCTTATCGGCAATTAGGCGGTTCACAACTAGTGGAATATAGAACTCCGCTGTGATATTTCCCATATTCTTATCTAGGAACTCCTTGAATAGATCTTCGCCATACTCAAAGAAGTCTGGGGTAAAGCCAAATAGGTTCATAGACACTGGTGTAGTCTCATCTAGTGGGAATACCTCTTCGCCCTCGATATATACGATTTGATCGCCACGACGCTCAATCTTAGTGCGCTCAACCATTGAGGTAAGTTGCGAACAACGACCAAGTGAACATACTCCACGGCTAACTGTTCCATTCTCCGATAGTGTCTTATTCACCTCATATCCAACCATTGCATATGCACCTCTCTTATCGGCTGCTTTGCTAAGGAATGCACCCATAACCTTTAGTGCGTCCTTGCCATAGAAGTCATCAGCATTAACCACTGCGAATGGCTCTGCAATCTTCGGAGCTGCAACCATAATAGCGTGCGCTGTTCCCCAAGGCTTTTCACGCCCTGCAGGCACTTTATAACCCGAAGGTAGTCTATCTAGTTCTTGACATACATACTCAACCTCGATACGTCCATTGAACCTCTCAATATTGAAGAATCCACGGAACTGCTTTTCGAATGCGCCTCTGATTACAAAGACGACCTTTCCAAAGCCTGCCTCAATAGCATCGTAGATAGTGTAGTCAATAATTGCCTCACTCGAAGGGCCAATGCCATCCATCTGTTTTAGAGAGCCGTAACGGGAGCCCATCCCAGCGGCAAGAATCAAGAGTGTCGGTTTTATCGTTTTTTTGTTCATGGAATAAGAATAAAAGTCTTAAATTTATACGTTTAATGATATTACAAATATAAAAATAATTTAACTTTGTACAATGAAACAGCGAAAATTTTTCCAATATTTTACGCAGCGCCTTAAGTTATCGTTACGTAGTGTCCGCTCTTCGCAGGAGGTGTGGCACATATTTACCAATCGTGCAAAGCTAATCATCTGGACTATTGCACTTAGTCTACTGCTATTTTGCGGAGCATTTTTTGCTATTGCATATACCCCAATTGCCGACTATATCCCCGGTTATTTGGGCGCAGAGTCCAGAGATAGATTGATATCCTCTATTGCAAAGTTAGACTCACTAGAGCGTGAGGTTCAGCTATGGGAGCTATATAGTAGCGACCTTAGAGATATACTAGAGGGCAAGGAGTTACCTGCTCGTTACCTTGGCAGCGACACTATTAGTTCGCAGGCAGTTGGTGGCATATCGAAGCGCTCTGATGCCGATTCACTCTTTAGGCTTAGTGTCGAGCAGCGAAAGTTGCGAGAGGAGTTAGATGGGGTAAGAGCTGAAATCTCATTCGAGATGATAGCCCCAATTGCAGGTAGCGTGACCTCTGGATTCTCCTCAGGCAGCAATCCACTAGGGGTCGAAGTACTCCCAAGTGGCAGCTCAGTAGTCCTTGCAGTTCTCGATGGCACAGTTATCCTTAGCCAATGGACACCCGAAGATGGATATATCACCGTTGTACAGCACGCCGCCTCTATGGTATCAGTCTATAAGGGTATGCAGGGAGTGCTCCTAGATATGGGAACAAGGGTCAAGGCTGGTCAAGGCCTTGGAGTTATCGAACTAAATAGCTCTGCACCGACGCCATTTATCTTTGAACTTTGGAGTGCTGGTAATGCGATAGACCCAGAGAGCTATATCACATTTGAGCCATAACAAAGAGGAGAGGTAAATAAAAGTGGGGGTATAAGCCGAGTTCTGTCTAGAACTGTCATTTATCTAGGATGGCCATCACTGACCACCTCCATTAGCAACCTACCCTCCGTCCGTTTGGGCGAGTAACCCTCGTTTGGCCTACGCTGAGACACAGTGAACGGTATATTTGGTCTTGCAACCCATAGCTCGGTACCCATCGGAGTGTCACCACCCGATGCCGTGGGCTCTTACCCCACATTTTCACCTTTTCCGAGGTAGCAATTAAGCTGCCCCGGTAGTTATTTTCTGTTACCAATAAAGCAGAAGCTCACGCCCCTCTTGTACTTTCGCAAGTATGGCACTCTGTGTTGCTCGGACTTTCCTCTCCACTAGCTATCTCTAAAAAAGAGAAGTGTGCAGCGACAGTTTCCCCCACTTTTTTACTACCTTTGTAAGTTATTCCTATGAACTTACAGCACAAAGGTATGAAAAATTTTATAGATATTGACTCTTTTAACTACTCTCTGCCTGAGAGTGCCATCGCAAAGTACCCACTATCAGAGCGTAGTGACTCTAAATTACTACGATATAGCCACGGTAAGATCGAGGATAGGGAGTTTCGTGAGCTACCGAGCCTACTTCCACAAGGGGCGCTTATGGTATTTAACCAGACTAAGGTTGTGCGAGCAAGGCTTGTGATGTTCAAGGAGACGGGGGCACGTATCGAGATATTCTGCCTCGACCCACACTGTCCTGCCGACTACGAGAGGGCATTTTCGGCTAAGGGATCATCCTCTTGGCACGCTATGGTTGGCAATGCCAAGAAGTTTAATACAGTAATATATAGCGACGATAAGAACTTTAGCGCACGCCGAGGGCAGGGTGATATAGTCCACTTCGAGTGGAGCACAGATGAGACCTTTGGCGAGCTACTCGAAAGGCTAGGGCGTACCCCTATCCCTCCATACCTAAATAGAGATAGCGAGGAGGTAGACACCACTCGCTACCAGACACTCTATGCCGAGGTCGAGGGCTCAGTTGCAGCCCCTACCGCTGGGCTCCACTTCTCAAAGGAGATGATAGAGAGCTTTGAGAACCGTGCATTTGTAACGCTACACGTCGGTGCAGGGACATTCCTACCGGTCAAGGAGCAGGATGCAACCAAACACACTATGCATATCGAGACATTCGAGGTAAGTCTCGAAGCTGTCGAGAAGTTAGCCCTTAATCAGGGTAATATTATAACGGTTGGCACTACTTCGCTTCGCACAATTGAGAGCCTCGCGGTTCTAGGGGGCAGAATCCTAAGTGGCGGAAGTCCAACTGAGCCAGTTGGTCAGTGGGAGAGGTACGAGGTACAATCGATCGAACCACTCGCTCGTTATATGAGAGAGAATGGTATGGAGAAGCTCACAGGGGCGACCCAAATTATGATAACCCCCGACTATAAGTTCTCTACAATATGTGGACTTGTCACAAACTTCCACCAACCAAAGAGCACACTACTTATGCTAATTTCGGCTGTTGTGGGCGAAGATTGGCGTAAGATATATAGCCACGCAATAGAGGGTGGTTACAGATTTTTGAGCTACGGAGATAGTTCGCTACTAATGTTAAAGTAATTGAAAAGAAATAAGGGATGTTTTTACCAACTAGTGCAAAGGAGGTCAAGGCCTTAGGGTGGGACTACATAGATGTAATCCTATTTACTGGCGATGCCTATATCGACCATCCAGCCTTCGGGGCAGCCGTTATTGGCCGCTCACTAGAGGCTGCGGGATACCGTGTGGCAATCGTGCCTCAACCAAACTGGCAGGATGACCTAAGAGATTTTAAGAAGTTGGGTGCCCCTAGACTATTCTTTGGGGTAACTGCAGGGGCAATGGACTCAACAGTTATGCACTACACCCCGACTGGTCGCCTACGCTCAGACGATGCCTACACACCCGGAGGTCGCCACGGTGCACGCCCCGACTACCCAACCGAGGTATATAGTAGGATCCTTAGGGAGATATATCCCGACTCTCTAATATTTGCTGGGGGTATCGAGGCATCACTTCGCCGCTTCGTCCACTACGACTATATCCAAGGCGAACTGTTAGGTTCATTCGCCTATGAGTGCAGTGTAGATGCTATTGTCTACGGAATGGGCGAGGAGGCAATAGTAGAGCTAGCCCAGAGGGTCGAAAGGGGTGAAGATTGGAGATTAAACCCACAACTTGCCCTTTATAGTGAGACCACCGAGGGGTTACTTGATAGCGATGCAATTATGCTACACTCATACAAAGAGTGCAAGGCAAATGCCGAGAAGTATGCCGAAAACTTTGTAACGGTCGAAACCCAGAGTAATATGCAGGAGCCTAAGCAGATGGTCGAGCCTCACGGCTGTGGCTACGTTATAGTAAATGCTCCATACCCAATACTTAGCACCAAGAAGTGCGATCAGACCTACTCCCTACCCTATATGCGTGGCCCAGCCCCGAGGTATAAGGATAAGGCTATCTCGGCGTGGGATATGATCAAGAACTCTATAAATATCCACCGTGGTTGCTACGGAGGCTGTAGCTTCTGCGCAATCTCTATGCACCAAGGCAAGTTTATCGCTAGTCGAAGTAAGGAGTCAGTAATCGCCGAGGTTAAGGACTTAGTCACAAGGGACTACTTCCGTGGAACTATCTCAGATATTGGGGGGCCATCGGCTAACATGTGGCAGAGTGGTGGCAAAGATAAGGCAAAGTGCCAGAGGTGCAGAAGGGCTACGTGCCTAACGCCTCGCAGATGTCCGAACCTGGAGAGTGACCATAGCGCCCTACTTGATCTATATCGAGATATCGAGGATATTAAGGGCGTAAAGCACCTATTTGTTGGTAGCGGTATCCGCTACGATATGATAGACTATAGTGAGCCATACTTCTCTCAGGTACTAAAGCGACATACAAGCGGAAGGCTAAAGGTCGCACCCGAACATACCGAAGATCACGTAGTGGAGCTTATGCGCAAGCCTAAGTTCGATAAGTATATTGAGATGGAGCGAGAATTTCGCCGAATATGCACCAAAGAGTCACTTCCATACGTTATAGTACCATACTTTATATCTGCTCACCCGGGGTGTAGCGAGCGAGATATGCAGGCACTAAAGTCCAAGACCGCAGGGGTGCGTACTGATCAGGTTCAGGACTTCACCCCAACTCCTATGACCCTAAGTTCGGTGATGTACTACACTGGCAAGGACCCATATAGCTCTAAGAGGGTATATGTAGCACGCTCTAAGAGGGATAAGGACCACCAAAAGTCATTCTTCTTCGATAGCTATAGGGCAAAGAGTATAAGTAAGAGTGGAGGCAAGGAGAGAGCATACTCCCTTAGCAGAAAAAAGAGAAAATAAACTATTTTACCAGAGTTATTTTAATGGTATATTTGCATACCATTACTAATATAAAACAATAGAGTACTATGAGTGAGCAGAAGAGCTATGCTGAGCGTAAACGACTAGCAGACAAGAGAGCAGCCGCCGATGAACTAAGCGCTGTGAGTCGCCAAGTTGGACAACAACCACCACAAGACATCAAACTTGAGGAGGCTGTACTCGGTGCGATTATGATCGAGAAGAATGCGCTGCTTAATATCCAAGGGATACTCACCGCTGACTCATTCTACCACGATGCCCACCAGCTGATATATGCTGCCGCAATGGAGCTATCGGCAAATATCCAGCCTGTCGACCTCTACACCATCGGTTCACAACTTAGGCGTAGTGGACACCTCGCTGCCGTTGGGGGCATGGAGTACCTTGTTGAACTTACCCAGAAGGTATCTTCGGCAAGCCACCTTGACTACCACGCCAAGATCGTGGCACAGAAGTATATCCAAAGGCAACTTATCACCGCCTCAACACAGATTCAAAGGGACTCATTCTCCGATGAATATGATGTTGATGAGCTTGTAAATAAGGCAGAGCGTGCAATCTTCGAGATTGCCGAAGGCAACGTTAAGCGAGATGTTCAGTCCAGCAAGGATATAGTAACCCGTGCACTTCAGATTATCGAGGAGGCGAGCAAGAAGCCTGACGGTATGACTGGTGTACCAACTGGCTTTACAGATATCGACCGCCTTACACTAGGGTGGCAACCATCTGACCTTATTATCATTGCGGCACGTCCATCTATGGGTAAGACTGCATTTGTACTTACAATGGCTCGAAATATAGCCGTTACATATAGCCAAGCCGTTGCATTCTTCTCCCTTGAGATGAGCTCAACACAGCTTATGACCCGTCTACTTACTGCTGAGAGCCAACTTGACTCTAAGAAGATGAAGTCTGGTAGACTATCGCCCGATGAGTGGAAGCAGCTAGAGAACTCTGCTCGCCCGCTGGGTAAGGCTGAACTATATATTGACGACACCCCTGCACTCTCTATATTTGAGTTCCGCTCAAAGGCTCGTCGTCTAAAGCTAAATAGCAATATCCAACTTATTATCATTGACTACCTTCAGCTTATGACTGCAGGTACGGCTGACACAAGGGGTAATCGAGAGCAGGAGGTAGCACTTATCTCACGCTCACTAAAGGCAATTGCCAAGGAGCTAGATGTTCCTATCATAGCCCTATCGCAGCTTAACCGCTCGGTAGAGAGTAGAGGTGGTAGCAAACGTCCACAGCTAAGTGACCTTCGTGAGTCGGGCTCTATTGAGCAGGATGCCGATATTGTAGCATTTATCCACCGCCCTGAGTACTTCGGTATCACTGAGACCGAAGAGGGGCTACCTACCACTGGACTTGCCGAGATTATCTTCGCCAAGCACCGTAATGGTGAGGTGCGCACCGAGAACCTACGATTCCGCCACGAGCAGGCTAAGTTCGTAGACTGGGATGACACTGGATTTGCAACTATCACCGCTCCAAGTGGTGCAACAACTACATATAGTACCGTAGAGTCTAGCTCATTTAATACCCCCGATGAGTCGGGATTTGATAACCTTAGCGCAGCGCAAGGAAGGGTGGTAATGGATGGCGGTGCCGCACAACCACCGCAGGGAGCTGCTGCCCCTGTGGCAACTGACGCATTTGCGCCAGAGTTCAGCAATGATATAGCACCATTCTAGGATACAGAGATGAGACTCATTGGCAAGATATTAGTTGTAGTTTATCTGCTACTGGCAGTTGGCATTAGTAGTGCCACTGAGCCAGATAGCACCTCTTCCTACGCCCCATATAATCCATATGGGCAGAGCGAGACTACCACACTCCAACGCTTCAACCCCGTATTTGGCAATGAGCCCGAGAGCAACCAAATCATTAGCTTTATAGCCTCACACCTAAAGGTAGAGCTACCCACTATGGTAGTTGAGACCCTCGATGGCTATATGGGGCTACAGTTCGGTATCGACACACTAGGTAATATCGGTAGGTATGCCGTAATAAAGTCATACAACTCGTGGGTAGATTACGCTATCATTAGCGCAATGAATAGGCTCCCTGCGTGGGGAGTACCACCCATCAATGACCAAGGTGAAGTTATAGATAAGCAGCACCAAATCTACTTTACATTCGGCTCATACAATAAAGGGGGCACATATGGCTACCAACGAGATGCGGTCGATCGTAACACCCAAGCACTTATCAACGAGCAGCGAGATAGCCACTTTGCCGAACTAAATAAGAAGAATAAGGAGTGGCAGGACTTCTCAGATAAGAATAGCACCCTAAAGTACGATGTACAGCGAGGACTTACCCAAGAGGCTAGCACCATTGAGGGTGACCCACTCCAACCGCTCGACCACGACGGTTCATCACCAGTTATCTCAATCACATTTAGAGATTTTTAAGACAATAATCCATATATATAACAGAGGCTACCCCAACTAAGGAGTAGCCTCTGCTATATATATGCTATAGTAGATCCTACTATAGAGCTGGTAGCTCAAACTGCTCACCCCTAAGGCTTGGCAGGTACTGCGTAGATGGACTACCTGCAGTAAAGCCCGGAAGCCTTCCTGCGCTAACCTCTGCATTTAACTGCTCTACACTCACTAGGTACGTACTGCCATCATTATCGTATAGCGCGCTAGGAGCAATATAGTATGCGTTTGATATAGTTGTTGAACTATAACCGCTACGGCACACACCCTGTCTAAATCTATCACCAATAAGTTTACCTGCACTATAGACAGATTTGATTGTTGGACTATACGATGCAGTCCCTACGATACCACCTACATTATTATCATGATCTATAGTTGATCCCTCAACAGTTCCAATATTGTATGAGCACTCGATCAAAGCTGTCTCATCTGTTATATATCCTGCGATACCACCAATATTAGATCGCTGCGCTAAGGATTTTATATGAGCACTATTATAACACGAATAAACTATAGAACTATTCAACATTCCCGTAATGCCTCCAATACTACCATAATCCTTAAGATTAGTGATATTACCGCCAATGACTGCACAATTTTCAATTGTTATATTAAAATAACAATAACCGACAATTCCTCCAACATTATTTGATGTGATCGAGATCTCAGGATCCACAAGATTCAGATTACAGAGTGTTGAATTAGATATATCAGCAAATAGTCCAACTTGATAGTTTCCGTTAGCACTATTTGTCTCAGATATCTTTAGATTGCTAACTGAGTGGCCTGCACCATTAAAGATGCCGTAAAATTGACCATAAGCTTCGATAGGTGTCCACTCAACGCCTAGGGTAGAGAGGTCAATATCTGCAGATAGCTGAACCAGTCCAGTGTATCTTCCACCCGCATTTATCTCAGACGCAAAGGCGGCAAACTCCTGCGCCGATGCGATATTTCTAGTACTCTCTGCAAGTGTATTAACTGGCATTATATAGCGAATACCAGCATTATGATCATTAAATA
>CAYJFH010000048.1:11460-15409 GCA_964369485.1 uncultured Rikenellaceae bacterium
TGTTGACATATTTTCAAAGGCTATGTCTGGAATATTGCCTGCTGTAAATGTAAAGCTACCCTCCATCTTGATTGAACCACCTATGGCTTCGAGCATAGTAGGATTTGCTCCCTCTTGCACACCATATCTATGGCGACTTATTCTAGCATCCTCTAGATTAGCCTCACTTGAGGCTGGGAAGATAGCAACGTAGTAAGCACCATCCTCTAGTGATACTCCCGCATCGGCGATAAATTGCCCCGAAGTTGCACCATCGCTACCACTATATGTATAGTTACCAACTCGTGCTTCCGTAGTGGCATTATAGATGGTGATTCTATCTACATCCTCGCCCCTATTTCTCCAACTTACAACGATACCCTCACCGTCGCCTCTACCAGTATCCTCGAGGTTAAGACGAGTCTCAACTCCCGTGATACCGTTTAGAATAGTACCTTCTCCTTGACTTAGATCACTAAGACCAAGTTCACTCTTCTGACAGCCTACCATACCTAGTAGTAGTACTGAGATAAAAATCATTAATCTCTTCATAGCTTGACTACCAACCCTGCTCGTTTTCAAAATTACTTAGAGCTAAGATAGCTCCCTCTACTTCTAATTCAATTACCTCTACCTGAGGCGATACATAGTTCATCTTATTCTCCTTTTTTTAGTTAAATACTGAGCTGCAAATATAGAACACTCGCATATCACTACAAAATTATTTTCCACAAGAGATAAAGAAATTGTGGTTAAGACACACTTTTGTTGTTATGACACATAAAAATTGTAGTTTGGACACACCGTAATTGTAGTTTGGACACACGGAAGAGGGGCAACAGATCACTCTGTCGCCCCTCTTTTAACTTATATTTTTAACCGCAGAGTGTTTACTCGGCAGCCTCAAATAGCTTAGCGTTGTGGAATACGTTTGTTACGTCTTCGTCATCCTCGAACTTCTCAAGAAGCTTCTCGATCGCTACGGTTTGCTCCGCATCTAGCTCCTTAAGTTCACCAGTTGGGATACGCTCAAACTCACCGCTGATGATCTCAATACCCTTCTCATCTAGGTAGTGTTGGATCTTACCATATGATTCAAATGGTGCGTAGATAACGATCTCACTCTCGTCCTCGAATAGCTCCTCGATCTCAAAGTCGATAAGCTCTAGTTCGAAGTCCTCGATGCTCATACCCTCGAGTGAAGATGTTGCTACTTTGAATACCGCTTGGTGGCTAAATAGGAAGCCTAGACACCCCTGCGTACCTAGTGAACCGCCCATCTTATTGAAGTATGAACGCACATTAGCAACAGTACGAGTGTTATTATCAGTAGCTGCATCTACAAAGATTGCAACGCCATATGGGCCATAACCCTCGTAGCTAATCTCCTTGTAGTTATCCATCTCCTTGCTTGAGGCTCTCTTGATAGCTCTCTCGACGTTATCCTTAGGCATATTTGCTGCCTTAGCATTCTGCATAAGCACCCTTAGGCGTGGGTTATTTGCAGGATCTGGCCCGCCATTCTTAACTGCTATGGCGATCTCCTTACCGATACGGGTAAAGACGCGCGCCATATTGCCCCAACGCTTCATCTTACGTGCTTTGCGAAATTCAAATGCTCTTCCCATTACTCTTTAAAACTTTATATTTGTTATTACTCAAATCCTAAATAGATCTATCTTACAAAGATACTCACTTTTTGTCCTATCTACTATAACATTCACCCAAAAAGTGTGGCAAAGTTAATGAAAATTCTATTATATTTGCTTTATAGTCTTTTCTTTTTCACTTCAAATAAAAATAATATGGAGATAACCCGACTTCTATCGCTACTATGGAGAGGTGGACTATTTAGCGCTGATAACTCCACACTATACCCACGTGGTGACTATGAGATTGTCCAGAGGGGCTTACCCACCGAGGGCAGTAGTGCTGACTTTAGTGGTGCACAGATTATAGAGAGAAGTAGCGGAATCAGGCTATATGGGGGTGTTAGGGTAGATGAACTGAGCAGCCACTGGCGCAAGAGGCAGAGCGATAGCGAGCTAGAGAGCACCATTCTCCATATAGTTGCCCACCGAGATATTGAACTCCTTAGCCCCGAGTCGCCGCAACTTACCCTTGAGATTCGCCCCGAGCCTCAAATATTGGAGCTATACCATAGGCTACCTGCGATATGCCCAAATTTCTGGGCTAATATGCCACAGATAGAGCGTCAAGAGACCCTTAGCGCCCTACTCGATCAGCGAGTTGAGCGTAAGACCAACGAGGCGCTCGGTATTCTACGATCAGTAGATGGCGATTGGCAGGAGTGCTGCTATATTATGCTGCTTAGGGCATTTGGGACTCCGAGCGGCAATAAGGAGCAGTTCGAGGCCATTGCTCGAAGATTTACATACTCCTCGCTATGCCTCCATAGGCTCGATAGGGAGTACCTATACGCTATTACCCTAGGGTTATCGGGGCTACTCGACACACCTGAGCCAGATAGCTACACAGAGGAGCTAATTAGGGCATATAGAGAGTATCAGAGCGCTAGCGGGATGTTACCGACAGCCTCTACGTGGAGCAAGGGTAAGGTGCGCCCAAGTTCACACCCTGCAATATCACTTATTACGGCCGTAACGCTACTGCTGAGTGACGAGGAGCTATTTGACTCTATATTCAAGGCTGAGACACTAGAAGAACTGCGTGAGATTCTCGAGGTCGAGCTCCCTGACTATTGGCAACTACACTCCTCACCATCGGTGGCAATTGGAAGTAGTCGCAGAGGTATTGGAGGGGCGAAGATAGAAATAATTATTATTAACTACATACTACCGTTACTCTTCGCTCGTTCTATAGTAGAGTGCGAAGAGAGATATGCTGCACGGGCGATGCGCCTCTATGAGGAGCTACCAGCCGAGCAGTACGCTAAGGTTCAGAGGTGGCAGAGTGAGAGTTGGAGGTCCACTAGCGCATTTGATAGCCAAGCACTCCTACAGCTTAGCGACAGTTACTGTAAGGAGTCACGCTGTGCAGATTGTAGGATTGGCAGTCGAGAGATTAAGCGCCTCTGGATGGAGATAAATGGCCACAGGTAGCCACTTGGGTTCAAATATCGACTCTACGAAGTCTTAACCGAGGCACAAACTAAGCATTAAAAGACTGATAGTAAATAATATAAAAGATAAAACACGGCAACTTTGCCACATAAAAAATAACCCCAAAATAAATTAACCCCCACAAACAAAGAGATGATTAAACGATTAGTTACTCTATTTGCGATGGCTGCTCTAGGAGCAAACATCGCTTCGGCTCAGAGCGAAGTCAAGGAGCTTACCAATGACAACTTCCACTCAACTATATCGCCAAGTGCGAGCGAGGATGGATGGGAATTCCAAGGTGACAGGCCAGCAGTGGTCTACTTTACAGCCACGTGGTGCCCACCTTGTCGAAAGTTAATGCCACTCTACGATGCAGCCTCAGAGGAGTATGCAGGCAAGGTAGACTTCTATAAGGTAGACGTAGACAAGGCAGATAAGATAGCCGCGGAGTATAAGATATCAAGTATCCCAACCCTTATATTTATCACAGAGGATGGCGATCCGCAGATTCTAGTTGGCGGCCTCAGTAAAGAGGAGCTTACCGCAGCAGTAGAGGATATAATCTAAGATTCCTACGACATAAAGGTCCTACAACTAAAGATAGAGGCGAATGTTCAATATAGTTTGAACACTCGCCTCTATCTTGTGTGCTATAAACTGCGGTAGGGCAAGTGCCCATATAGATAGTTACACAATAGCTAAAAAGATCGAGATTCACGCTAAAAAAAAGAGTATGATCCTAAAGGTACAAAGCAAATAAGTACGGAGCAAGGCACTGCACAAACAAGTACGTAGCAAGGGATATAATGCAAGAGGTGCGCCCCACAGTTGTGGAGCGCACCTCTTTAAAGCTATATTAATTCAAATTAGCTAGGGATTAAAGA
>CAYJFH010000049.1:0-15061 GCA_964369485.1 uncultured Rikenellaceae bacterium
CTCAAATGGACGGTGCTATCATCGTAGTTGCTGCGACTGATGGTCCTATGCCTCAAACTCGCGAGCACATCCTTCTAGCGCGTCAGGTAAACGTTCCTCGTATCGTTGTATTCCTTAACAAAGTGGATATGGTTGATGACGAAGAGATGCTTGAGCTAGTAGAAATGGAAGTTCGTGAACTTCTTAGCTTCTACAACTTCGACGGCGACAACGCTCCAGTTATCCGCGGTTCTGCACTAGGTGGTCTTAACGGCGAGCCTAAGTGGGAAGAGAAGATCATGGAACTTATGGAAGCAGTTGATACTTATATTCCAATTCCTCCACGTGAGAACGAAAAGCCATTCCTTATGCCAGTTGAAGACGTATTCTCGATCACAGGTCGTGGTACAGTACTTACAGGTCGTATCGAAACAGGTGTTGTTCACGTAGGTGATCCAGTTGAGATCGTAGGTCTTGGCGAAAAAGCACAAACTTCTACTTGTACTGGTGTTGAGATGTTCCGTAAACTTCTTGATCAAGGTGAAGCAGGTGATAACGTTGGTCTACTTATGCGTGGTATCGACAAGAAAGAAGTTAAGCGCGGTATGGTAGTTGCGAAACCAGGTTCTATCCAACCACACCAAAAATTCGAAGCTGAGGTTTATATCCTTAAGAAAGAAGAAGGTGGTCGCCACACTCCATTCCACAACAAATACCGTCCACAGTTCTACCTACGTACTCTTGACGTAACTGGTGAGGTAACTCTTCCAGCAGGTGTTGAGATGATCATGCCAGGTGACAACGTAACTATTACTGTAGAGCTTATCTACCCAGTAGCAGTTAACCTTGGTCTACGTTTCGCTATCCGCGAAGGTGGTCGTACGGTAGGTGCAGGTCAGATCACTAAGGTTCTTGACTAATCACCAAAGTCTTAAACAAGACACAACGTCCCTGTAATCAAAGTTAATCTTTGAGTAAAAGGACACCAAATAAATTTAGGGAGTCTTTACCCTTTAAAGAGTAAAGCTCCCTAAAACTTAGGGGTGTAGTACAAGGGCTAGTATAGCGGTCTCCAAAACCGTTGATGGGAGTTCGAATCTCTCCACCCCTGCTAGTAATAACAAAACATCGAAGAAAGAGTGGCGCTAGTTATGTGACCACTTTTCTTTGGTAAAAAGGAATAAAAAAATGGGTAACTACGTAAAGGAGTCTTACAGAGAATTGGTTGACAAAGTTGTATGGCCATCGTGGAAGACACTACAAAGCAGCGCAATCCTAGTAATGGTAGCGTCGCTTATTTTTGCTGTTGTAATTCTTGCAATGGACTTCTCGTTTGAAAATATTATGTCATCTATCTACAGCATGCTTTACTAGTCAATGTACTAGTGTAAGTTAAGGATAATGCAAACATAGAGATATAAATTTAAATTTACAAACAGATAAGATGAGTGAAAATCAAGAGTTCAATTGGTATGTAATGAGAGCCATTGGTGGTAAGGAGAAGCAAGTAAGGGAATACCTAGAGGCTGAGATCCGTACCCTAAGACTCGAAGAACATATCAAGAAGGTACTTATCCCAACTGAAAAATATTATAGCGTGGTCCGTGGCAAGAAAGTTGTCAAGGAGCGCGTTTCTTACCCGGGCTACGTGCTAGTACAGTGCGCTATGGTCGGGGAGATACCGCATATTTTGCGCAACATTCCAGGTGTGCTAGGCTTTCTATCAGACACTAAGGAGTCGATGCTCCACGCCTCTCCACTACGCGAGAGCGAGGTTAATCGTATCCTAGGACGTGTCGATGAGCAAGCTGAAGCCGAGCTTATCGAAAACGAAATCATCTACGCAGTAGGTGACGCCGTTAAAGTTATCGATGGTCCCTTTGCTTCCTTTATCGGAACTATCGAAGCGGTCGATGATGCTCGTCGCAAGCTGACTGTTGCAGTCAAAATATTTGGGCGAAGAACTCCAATGGAGCTAGCCTTCACCCAAGTAGAGAAAGAGGTCTAATTTTTTGACCACCCTTCATAATTAGTTACGGGGTAATGTAGCTAGAGGGGCGGGCGAGAGAGGAGATGTCTTTTTTCTGCGAAAATAGCTTTGGAGCTGAACTGATGCTTTAGTACAGAGGAGTGAGAGTATGGCAAGGTCGTGTTACAACTAAGCCCTCACTTGAAGATTAAGGCATAGGAGCAGTGAAAGGAGCAAAAGAAAGATAATAGAGTAAAAATTTAATTTTTCAAAAAGCTATGGCAAAAGATATTGCGGCGTTCATTAAGTTGCAAATCAAAGGCGGAGCGGCCAATCCTTCACCTCCAGTAGGACCTGCACTAGGTTCTAAGGGTGTGAACATCATGGACTTCTGCAAGCAATTCAATGCGCGTACACAGGACAAAGCGGGTAAGACGCTTCCTGTGATTATCACCGTTTATAGCGACAAGTCTTTCGACTTTATCATTAAGCAACCACCAGTTGCAGTTCAACTAAAAGAGGCGGCTAAGATCCAATCTGGTTCGCCTGAGCCTAACCGTAAGAGAGTAGCGGAGCTAACTTGGGATCAAGTTCGCGAGATCGCTACTGGTAAGATGGAGGACATGAACTGTTTCACAGTGGAGAGTGCTATGAGTATGGTCGCAGGAACTGCTCGCTCAATGGGTATCAAAGTCGTAGGCGAGTCACCTTTAAAGTAATTAGACAAGAAAAATGAAGCTAACAAAGAATCAAAAGATTGCTTATGCAAAGGTTGATCCTGCTAAGCAGTATAAGTTGGCCGAGGCGTCTGAGCTTCTAAAGGAGATTACCTTTACGAAATTCGATGCATCGGTGGATATTGACATCAGACTAGGTGTAGACCCACGTAAAGCGAACCAAATGGTTCGTGGCGTTGTGACTCTACCACACGGTACTGGTAAATCAGTTCGAGTTCTTGTACTTTGTACTCCAGACAAGGAAGAGGAGGCAAAGGCAGCAGGAGCTGAGTATGTAGGTCTTGACGAGTACGTTGAGAAGATCAAAAATGGCTGGACAGACATCGACGTGATTATCTGTACTCCTAGCGTTATGGCAAAAGTAGGTGCTCTAGGACGTGTCCTAGGTCCACGTGGTCTTATGCCTAACCCTAAGACAGGTACAGTAACTATGGAAGTTGGCAAGGCAGTAGAAGAGGTGAAAGCGGGTAAGATCGACTTCAAAGTTGATAAATTCGGTATCGTTCACACTTCTGTAGGTAAAGTTTCATTCACACCTCAGCAAATCGAGGAGAATGCAAGAGAGTTCTTCAGAACTATCATCAAACTTAAGCCATCTGCAGCTAAAGGTACATACGTTGAGTCAGTTTACATGTCATCAACTATGAGCCCAGGGCTCGCTATTGATCCTAAATCTATCGACTAATAATAAGCTATGAAAAGAGAAGAAAAACTACAACTTACAAGCGAAATAGCCGGTAGCCTAGGAGAGTATGCACACTACTACATCACTGATATCTCAGGCCTTAATGCAGCTCAAACTGCAGCTCTGAGAAAGATCTGTTTCGAGAAAGAGATCAAACTTCAGGTAGTAAAGAATACATTCTTCGGAAAAGCACTTACAGCTGCTGGTCTTGAAAATGAAGAAATTAGCGGAGTACTAGAGGGTCCTACCGCAATTATGTTCACCCAAACAGGTAACGCACCTGCTAAGCTAATCAAAGCTTTCCAAAAGGAAGCTAAGACTGATCGTCCAATCCTTAAGGCAGCATACGTTGACGGATGCGCTTACGTTGGTCTAGATCAACTTACTGTTCTTGAGAACATCAAGAGCCGTGAGGAGCTTATCGGCGATATCGTGGGTCTACTTCAATCACCTGCGAAAAACGTTATCAGCGCCCTTCAAGGTTCAGCTGGTCAGAAGATCGCAGGGCTGGTTAAAACTCTCGAAAGCAGAGGCGAGTAATTGGGCAGCCTAAGGAGGGCAGAGGGCTTTTTATGGGCCTGAAACCAGCCACCATGGCACTGATTTCTCAACATACAAACAACAAATTTAAAAACAACATTTAAAATTAATACGACGATGGCAGACATCAAAAAAATCGCCGAAGAACTAGTAAATCTTACAGTTAAAGAGGTAAACGAACTAGCAACAATTCTTAAAGAAGAGTACGGTATCGAACCAGCAGCAGCAGCAGTAGCAGTAGCAGCTCCAGCAGCAGGTGGTGCAGAAGCAGCAGCAGAAAAGACATCTTTCGATGTTATCCTTACTTCAGCAGGTGGTGCTAAACTACAAGTTGTTAAGGTTGTAAAAGATCTAACTGGTCTTGGTCTTAAAGAAGCTAAAGAACTTGTTGATGGCGCTCCTAAAGCTGTTAAAGAAGGTGTTAGCAAAGAAGAAGCTGAGCAACTTAAGTCAGAACTTGAAGGTGCTGGCGCTTCAGTTGAAATTAAGTAATTCCCCTTTAAAAGGAATTCAAATTGATAATTTGGTAATCTCCCCTAATCGCTATGATATGGGGAGTGCCAAATATCAGTTTTTATAGGCTCTTGATCGCAAAAAAGCGACAAGGGCATTTTGTGGCTTTAAGGCTAAAGTTTCACAGAGAGCCCCACGCAAGGTGGGAAAATGGGGTAGCAAAGAGCTATCTAAAAAATATTTACAAGAACATTTAAGGGGGGTAGATCCTTTGACAATCAAGGGTATATACCGCCAAACCTCTTAAAAAATTCTGTTTTTTTCGGCACTTTAAAAATGGCAAAAAACACAGCACAGCGTATCAATTTTAGTTCCTTTGCCTCGGCAATGAACTATCCTGACTTCCTAGAAGTTCAGTTAAAATCCTTTCAGGACTTCTTTCAGTTGGAGACAACTGCAGAGAACCGTCTAGGAGAAGGACTCTATAAGGTATTTTCGGAAAACTTTCCGATCTCGGATACTCGCAACAACTTCGTGTTGGAGTTCCTAGACTATTTCGTTGACCCTCCAAGGTACTCTATCGAAGAGTGCATAGAGAGGGGACTTACATACAGTGTACCCCTAAAAGCCAAATTAAAGCTATACTGTACAGATCCTGAGCACGAGGATTTCGAACCAGTTATCCAAGATGTTTACTTCGGTACTGTACCGTATATGACACCGAAAGGTACATTTGTGATCAACGGAGCAGAGCGTGTTATCGTCTCTCAGCTTCACCGTTCACCGGGTGTATTCTTCGGCCAGAGCCTCCACACCAATGGTACTAAACTTCACTCAGCACGTATTATCCCATTCAAGGGTAGCTGGATTGAGTTTGCTACCGACATTGCGGGGGTTATGTACGCCTATATCGATAGAAAGAAGAAGTTACCTGTAACTACACTTCTACGTGCTATCGGTTTTGAAACAGATAAGCAAATTCTAGAGATCTTCGACCTTGCAGATGAGGTTAAGATCACTGAGAAGAACCTACAGAAGGCAGTTGGTCGTAGACTTGCGGCGCGTGTCCTTCGCTCGTGGGTTGAGGACTTCGTAGATGAGGATACTGGTGAGGTAGTATCTATCGACCGTTACGATATTATCGTAGATCGTGAGACTATCCTAGAGGAGTACCACATCGAGGAGATCCTAGATAGCGGCGAGAAGAGCATCCTACTACACAAGGACAGCGCTACTGCTAGTGAATTTGCAATTGTATACAATACACTTCAGAAGGATACCTGTAACTCCGAGAAGGAGGCAGTTACCTATATATATAGACAACTTCGTAACTCGGAGCCACCAGATGAGGCTACGGCTCGCGACGTTATCGACAAACTATTCTTCTCTGACAAGCGCTACGACCTTGGTGACGTAGGACGTTATAGAATCAATAGAAAGCTAGACCTTAATATCTCAAGAGACATCCGTGTTCTTACTCGTGAGGATATGATCGCTATTATCAAGCACCTTATCGCACTTGTAAACTCGAAGACAGAGGTTGATGATATTGACCACCTTTCTAACCGTAGAGTACGTACAGTAGGTGAGCAGCTAGCGCAACAGTTCTCAGTAGGTTTTGCACGTATGGCACGTACAATCCGCGAGAGAATGAACGTGCGTGACAATGAGGTCTTCACTCCAGTTGACCTTATCAACGCCAAGACACTTTCGAGCGTTATTAACTCATTCTTCGGAACAAACCAGCTAAGCCAGTTTATAGACCAAACCAATCCACTTGCTGAGCTTACAAATAAGCGTCGTCTTTCGGCTCTAGGTCCGGGTGGTCTATCGAGAGAGAGAGCAGGTTTCGAGGTTCGTGACGTTCACTATACTCACTACGGTAGACTATGTCCGATTGAGACTCCTGAGGGTCCTAACATCGGTCTTATCTCGTCACTTTGTGTCTATGCTAAGATCTCTGATATGGGCTTTATCGAGACTCCATATATGGAGGTTAAAGAGGGTAAGGTTGAGAAGGATGCTATCGTATATATGAGTGCAGAGCAGGAGGAGGGTCTAACCATCGCTCAGGCAAATGCACAGGTTGACGATAAGGGCGACTTTATTAACCCAACGGTTAAGTGTCGTTATAGTGGTGACTTCCCTCAGGTATCGCCTAAGCAGGTAGATGTGATGGACGTTGCTCCTAACCAGATCGCCTCGATCGCAGCATCACTTATTCCATTCCTTGAGCACGATGATGCGAACCGTGCACTGATGGGCTCGAACATGATGCGCCAGGCAGTACCACTTCTAGTTCCTGAGGCTCCAATCGTGGGTACAGGTCTAGAGTCTGAGGTAGTTGCCGACAGCCGTACTCAGATCGTTGCCGAGAGAGAGGGTGAAGTTGTATTCTCGGACGCTTCGAGAATCGAGATCCGCTATGAAATGACCGAAGATGAGAAGTTCGTGAGCTTCGAGCCTGAGGTAACAGTATATAAGCTACCTAAGTACCGCAAGACTAACCAGAGTACAGCTATGACACTTCGTCCACTTGTACGTCCGGGCGAGAAGGTGGTAGCAGGTCAGATCCTAACTCAAGGTTACTCTACTCAAAATGGTGAGCTAGCCCTAGGTAAGAACCTTAAGGTGGCCTACATGCCATGGCAAGGTTATAACTTCGAGGATGCTATTGTAATCTCTGAAAGACTTGTTCGTGATGACGTATTTACTTCAGTTCACGTCGATGAGTACATTATGGAGGTTCGTGACACTAAGCGTGGTGTTGAGGAGCTAACAGCAGATATCCCAAATATCTCTGAGGATGCAACTCGTGACCTTGATGATAATGGTGTAATTAGAATTGGTGCAATCGTTAAGCCGGGTGATATCCTTATCGGTAAGATTACCCCTAAGGGCGAGACTGACCCATCACCAGAGGAGAAGCTACTTCGTGCAATCTTCGGTGACAAGGCTGGTGACGTTAAGGATGCATCTCTTAAGGCTCAACCATCACTTCACGGTGTGGTTATCAACAAGAAGATCTTTAGCCGTGCAGCGACTCGTGAGGGTGGCAAGAAGGGTAAAGCAGCCGAGAGAGCAATACTTGACAAGTGCGAGGATCAATTCCAACACAGAGTGATTAGCCTTCGTAAGATCCTAGTTGACAAACTATGGACTCTACTTAATGGCAAGACTAGCCTATCGGTTGTAGACTACTACGGAATGGAGGTAATCGAGAAGGGTACGAAGTTCACACTTCGCCAGATCGACGAACTTGACTTCCTAAATATCGCTACTGTAAATTGGGTAGCTGATGAGCATAAAGCGAAGATGGTAAGCCAACTTATCAACAACTTCGTAACTAAATTTAAGGAGTTCGATGCAGAGCTCAAGCGTGAGAAGTATAACATCACAAATGGTGACGAGATGCCAAGTGGTATCGTTCAACTTGCTAAGGTTTACATCGCTAAGAAGCGTAAGCTAAGAGTTGGTGATAAGATGGCGGGTCGTCACGGTAATAAGGGTATCGTAGCGAGAGTTGTACGTGACGAGGATATGCCGTTCCTAGAGGATGGTTCTATCGTAGATATCGTACTTAACCCACTAGGTGTACCATCGCGTATGAACCTTGGGCAGATCTATGAGGCTGTACTAGGTTGGGCAGGTAAGGATATGGGTGTTAAGTTTGCCACTCCTATCTTTGACGGTGCGACACTTGACGAGATCAACGACTACGCCTCAAAGGCAGGTGTTCCTCGCAGTGGTCTAACCTACCTATACGATGGCGGTACTGGTGAGATGTTCGACCAGCCAGCAACAGTAGGTGTTACCTATATGCTGAAACTTGGCCACATGGTTGATGATAAGATGCACGCCCGTTCAATCGGACCGTACTCACTTATCACTCAGCAGCCACTTGGTGGTAAGGCACAGTTTGGTGGTCAGAGGTTCGGAGAGATGGAGGTTTGGGCAATCGAGGCATTCGGTGCTGCAAATATCCTCCAAGAGATCCTTACCATTAAGAGTGACGACGTTATGGGTCGTGCGAAGGCTTACGAGGCAATCGTTAAGGGCGACAATATGCCGCCAGCTGGTATTCCAGAGTCACTTAACGTACTGCTCCACGAGCTTGCAGGTCTTGGCCTAAGCGTTAAGATGGACTAATGGACTTTTTTGGGAGCTAACCCTCCCTACAAAAATAGTAGATCAATGCCCCTTGGTGGCTAACAGTTACTAAGGGGAAGATCTACAACAGAGGATCAGAATATAATTTAATAGAGATTACCTTAAAATAAGATGTTTAATCAAAGAGATACAAAACATAGTGGTGGCTTCGATAAGATCACAATATCGCTTGCATCACCTGAAGAGATCCTATCGCGCAGTAGCGGTGAGGTTCTAAAGCCAGAAACCATCAACTACCGTACCTATAAGCCGGAGCGTGATGGTCTTTTCTGCGAGAGAATCTTTGGTCCTGTAAAGGACTTTGAGTGCCACTGTGGTAAGTACAAGCGTATCCGTTACAAGGGTATCGTTTGTGATAGATGTGGTGTAGAGGTGACCGAAAAGAAGGTACGTAGAGAGCGCAATGGTCACATCTCACTAGTTGTGCCAGTTGCTCACATCTGGTACTTCCGTTCACTTCCAAACAAGATCGGTTATCTACTTGGTATACCTACCAAGAAACTAGATATGGTGGTTTACTATGAGAGATACGTAGTAATTCAGAAGGGTGTAGCAGAAGGTGTTGCAGACCTTGAACTTCTAGACGAGAAGGCATACCACGATATTATAGATGAACTACCTAAGAACAATCAGAGCCTAGACGACTCAAATCCTGAGAAGTTTATCGCTATGATGGGTGCCGAGGCACTTATGATGCTTATGCAGCGTCTAGACCTAGATACGCTAAGTTACGACCTTCGCCACAAGGCAGACACTGAGACTTCGCAGCAACGTAAAGCTGAGGCTCTAAAGCGTCTAAATGTAGTAGAGGCGTTCCGTACTAGCCGTGAGGTTAACAAACCAGAGTGGATGATCCTAAAGGTTGTTCCGGTTATTCCACCAGAACTTCGTCCACTTGTACCACTAGATGGTGGTAGATTTGCAACTAGTGACCTTAACGACCTATACCGTCGTGTGATCATTAGAAACAACCGTCTAAAGAGACTAATCGAGATCAAAGCTCCAGACGTAATCCTACGTAATGAGAAGCGTATGCTTCAGGAGGCTGTCGATTCACTTCTAGATAACTCAAGAAAGAGCAACGCAGTGAAGAGCGAGAGCAACCGTGCTCTTAAATCACTATCGGACTCACTTAAGGGTAAGCAGGGTCGTTTCCGTCAGAACCTTCTGGGTAAGCGTGTTGACTACTCGGCTCGTTCGGTAATTGTCGTTGGTCCTGAGCTTAAGATGCACGAGTGTGGTATCCCTAAGGATATGGCAGCCGAGCTTTACAAGCCATTTATCGTAAGAAAACTTATCGAGAGAGGTGTTGTTAAGACAGTTAAGTCAGCTAAGAAGATCATCGATAGAAAGGATGCAGTTGTATGGGATATCCTAGAGAACGTAATCAAGGGTCACCCAGTACTTCTAAACCGTGCTCCTACCCTTCACCGTCTTGGTATCCAAGCATTCCAACCTAGACTTATCGAGGGTAAGGCTATCCAACTTCACCCGCTTGCTTGTACGGCATTCAATGCCGACTTCGACGGTGACCAGATGGCGGTCCACCTTCCACTAGGTAATGCGGCGATTCTTGAGGCGCAGATCCTTATGCTAGGTTCACACAACATCCTTAACCCTGCTAACGGTGCTCCTATTACCGTACCTTCGCAGGACATGGTGCTTGGTCTTTACTATATCACAAAGCAGAGAGATGGCGTTAAGGGCGAGGGCTCAGCATTCTACTCTCCAGAGGAGGTAAAGATCGCTTACAATGAGAAGAGAGTTCAGCTTCACGCAAAGATTAAGGTGCGTATCGGAGCTGGCAATATTATAGAGACAACAGTTGGTCGTGTACTATTCAACGAGTTCGTTCCTGAGCAAGTTGGATATATCAACGAACTACTAACTAAGAAGTCACTACGTGACATTATCGGTAATGTAATGAAGCTTGCAGGTGCTGCGGCAACTGCTAAGTTCCTTGATGATATCAAGGGTCTAGGTTACCAAATGGCATTCCGTGGTGGTCTATCGTTCAACCTTGAGGCTGTTATCATCCCTAAGGAGAAGGAGGAGCTAGTAGCAGACGGTTATGCTCAAGTTGAGGAGGTAATGGAGTCATACAATATGGGTCTTATTACTAACAACGAGCGTTACAACCAGATTATCGATATCTGGACACACACTAACTCTAAGCTTACAAATACAGTAATGAAGCAGCTGATCAATGACCAGCAGGGCTTCAACCCAGTATATATGATGCTTCACTCAGGGGCTCGTGGTTCTAACGAACAGATCCGTCAGCTTTCTGGTATGCGTGGTCTGATGGCTAAACCACAGAAGGCTACTGCCGAGGCAGCACAGATTATCGAGAACCCGATCCTTTCGAACTTTAAGGAGGGTCTATCGGTACTAGAGTACTTTATCTCTACCCACGGTGCTCGTAAGGGTCTTGCGGATACCGCACTTAAGACTGCCGATGCGGGTTACCTAACTCGTCGTCTAGTGGACGTTGCTCAAGACGTTATCATTAACGAGGAGGATTGTGGTACACTTCGTGGCCTTCAGGCTACAACTATGAAGCGTAACGAAGAGGTGGTTCAATCTCTATATGAGAGAATCCTTGGTCGTACAGCGGTTCAAGATGTTGTTGACCCACGCTCGGGCGAGGTGCTTGTAGAGGCTGGTGTTGAGATCACTGAAGAGATTGCAGCTCTTATCGAAGAGTCTCCAATCGAGAATGTAGAGATCCGCTCGGTACTTACTTGTGAGAGCACTAAGGGTGTTTGTGCTAAGTGTTACGGCCGTAACCTTTCGACTGGACGTATGGTTCAGCTTGGTGAGGTTGTTGGTGTTATTGCAGCACAGTCGATCGGTGAGCCGGGTACTCAGCTTACACTTCGTACATTCCACGTCGGTGGTGTGGCGGGTGGTTCAACATCTGAGAACTCGATTGTTGCTCGCTACGATGGTCGCCTTGAGATCGACGAACTTCGTTCAGTTGACCGCAAGGGCGAAAATGGTAAAGAGACCGTTGTTCTTTCGCGTCTAGCAGAGGCTAGAATCGTTGATAGCAACACTGGTATTACACTATACACAGCTAACCTACCTTACGGTTCGATCCTTTCATTCAAGGATGGCGACACAGTTAAGAAGGGTGATCTAATCTGTGAGTGGGATCCATATAACGCAGTTATTATCTCTGAGTTCTCAGGTAAGGCAGCATTCGAATCAGTTGTTGAGAATGTAACATACCGCGAAGAGAGCGACGAGGCTACTGGTTTCCGCGAAAAGGTTATTATTGAGAGCCGTGATAAGACTAAGAACCCACTCATTAAGATCCTTGATAAGGATGGTGAAGAGGTTAAGCAGTACAACCTACCAGTTGGTGCGCACATCGTTACCAAAGAGGGTGCTAAGGTTAATGCGGGTGATATCCTTATTAAGATTCCACGTGTTGTTGGTAAGGCTGGTGACATTACCGGGGGTCTTCCTCGTGTTACTGAGCTATTCGAGGCACGTAACCCATCTAACCCAGCGGTTGTATCGGAGATCGACGGTGAAGTTAGCTTCGGTAAGATCAAGCGTGGTAACCGTGAAGTTATCATCACATCACGCTCAGGTGAGGTTAAGAAGTACCTTGTACCACTATCAAAACAGATTCTGGTTCAGGAGAACGACTATACAAGAGCAGGTCTACCGCTTTCAGAGGGTGCAATCACTCCAAGCGATATCCTATCAATCCTAGGCCCTACAAGAGTTCAGGAGTATATCGTAAATGAGATCCAAGAGGTTTACCGACTTCAGGGTGTGAAGATCAATGATAAGCACTTCGAGATCATCGTTCGTCAGATGATGAATAAGGTGCGTATCGAGGATCCGGGTGATACTCGTCTACTTCAAGAGCAAGTTGTTGGTAAGTGGGAGTTCATCTCAGTTAATGACGATATCTTCGATAAGAAGGTTGTAGTAGATGCAGGTGATTCAACTGCACTTCGTGCAGGTCAGATTGTTGACCTTCGTGAACTACGTGACGAGAACTCATCACTTAGACGTAAGGGTCAGAAAGAGGTAGAGGTACGCGCAACAGTACCTGCAACATCGACTCAGATCCTACAGGGTATTACACGTGCTGCACTTCAGACATCATCGTTCATCTCGGCTGCATCGTTCCAGGAGACCACTAAGGTACTTAACGAGGCTGCGATCAACGGTAAGGTTGACTACCTTGCAAACCTTAAGGAGAACGTTATCTGTGGTCACCTTATCCCAGCGGGTACAGGTATGCGTAGATACAACGACCTAAAGGTTTCATCGAAGGAGTAATCAATCTTTTAAGATATAATAAAGGAGTAGAGCTCTATCTTTTAGAAGATAGGGCTCTATTTTTGTGTACACTATTAGCAGAGGTGAGCGGTTTGCAATAGCTATCTAGAGGTGCGTGCACACACACGGAGTGTTTGTTTGCACTAGGTTAATCAAAATGGTTGAATCCCAAAGGGTTCAACTATTTTGCTGTCGTAGACAATAAGATAGAGCTTGACGGGGATTGGGGGAAGTCAGACGACTAGAGGGGGAGGTCGTAATCAGGCGACCGCGAGGGAGCAGATGAAGACGTCCGCCTCCGGGGGAGTCGTCGGACGTCTATATAATTCCTCTAGCTTGACTCAGCAAATCCCTGCCAATTATTGAACGTAAGGAGTCAGGTGCTACCCTGAACGTATCTAATAAGCCACTTTTGGCACTTGAACTCGCTCTGCATCTCGGTCACGTACTCAAAGTACGCTCCCTCATTTGAGCTTCGCGAAGCCCCAAAATTGGCTCATTATCTACACTAACGTAAAAAAGAGGTTTGCTAGATATAATCTAACAAACCTCCTTAAAATAGTGGGCCCAACTGGGCTTGAACCAGTGACCCCCTGATTATGAGTCAGGTGCTACTAACCAACTGAGCTATAGGCCCTTCACTATTATTGAGATACAAAGATATGAAAATTGGTGAGAAAATGCAAAAAAATCCGAAAAAATAATGACTTTGCACTATTATTTAGAGATAATATTATATCTTTGCTTGATGACCAAATTGGCATTATATAAAATTATTGTTAATATATCGAATCTAAGCTAATAACCCACTATACGAAATCGAAATTTAAGTAATATGATTACCAAACTTGATCAATTAATTGAAGCCGTACAACAGAAAGGTAGAAAGAGAATAGCAGTTGCATATGCTGAAGATGCACACACACTTCAGGCCATTGCCGCAGCTCACAGCCTTGGGATTGTAGAGCCTATCCTTATCGGTAACCGTGCTAGCATTAACCGCACGGCGCAAGAAGTAGGAGTTGACCTAAGCGACTTTATTATTCAAGAGGAGCAGAGTGATGTTGCGTGCGTAAGCCGCGCAGTGCAGATGATCCACCACGGAGAGGCGGATGTACTAATGAAGGGACTTGTCTCTTCGGACAAGTACATGAAGGGCATCCTTAATAAGGAGAATGGACTAGTGCCACCCAGAGCGACACTTAGCCACGTTACGATCTTTGAGATCCCAACTTACCACAAGCTACTTATTATGAGTGATGCGGCTATACTTGTTAACCCTGATCTTAATCAGAAGATTCAGCAGACTATCTATGTAAGGGATGTAGCTCACGCGCTAGGTATCGAGCAACCTAAGATAGCGCTACTATCTGCAACAGAGCAGATCCTACCGAGCATTCCATCGTGCTACGATGCAGCTATTGTATCGGCAATGGCACTACGCGGTCAGATTACTGGCTGTATTGTCGATGGACCACTAGCATTTGACGTTGCGATTGACCGTGAGGCGGTGCAGATTAAGAGGCTACAGACGCCTGTTGAGGGTGACGCTGATGGACTAATCTTCCCTTCACTTGAATCTGGTAATATATTCTTTAAATCTGCAACTAAGCTAATGAACGCTAAGGTGGCTGCGATGGTTGTAGGCGCTAAGGTGCCTTGCGTACTAACCTCAAGGGGTGACAGCGAGCAGAGCAAACTATACTCTATTGCACTTGCTGCACTAACTGCAAAGTAGGGAGATAGCAAGGATGAATCTAAAGAAGATACCTTCGAACATATATATAGGCCTCGGTATCGTTGTGATATTTGTGCTATGGTTTGTCTTCTTTGATAAGGAGAATTTCCTTGCGCTTCAGAGTGTCAGTGAGCAGATTGTGGAGGTGGAGGCAGAGCGTGATCGCTATCGTGAGATCATACGCCAAGATAGCTTAGTTATCTGTGGTGTTGAAGACCCTGCATTTGTTGAGAAATATGCCCGTGAGAACTTCTTCTTTAAGACAGAGGACGAGAGTCTATACTTGATTAAATAGAGCCTCTAGGGGCGAGTTTTTATATTAGATAGGGGTAGCCAAGTGGCTACCCCTACTCTTTTGTGCCAATCGGCACTCGGGATGATTTCATCTGCTCCCTTACGGTAGCTTGATTGCGACCTCCCCTCTATTCGCTTGCGCCCTATTTACAATTGGGCGCATCGCTCATGCCGCCACTGCCTCAGTCGTC
>CAYJFH010000050.1:0-14761 GCA_964369485.1 uncultured Rikenellaceae bacterium
TGAGGTCGATGGCGGATTCGAACCGCCGTACGAGGTTTTGCAGACCTCTGCCTAGCCACTCGGCCAACCGACCAATATTTTACAGTCCGCTACAATAGCTTTTAACTAAAAGCGGACTGCAAATATATAACTAATTTTTCTCTTATACAAATTTTTACTTCAGATATTTATCTAACCATGAGAAAAATTCACGATTCCACACTAGTGCATTCTGTGCACCGAAGACTTGGTGAGCCTCATCCTCGAATACCACTAGGCGAGCGTCTACATCTAGAGCACGAGCGGCAGTAAATGCCTCCAAGCTCTGAGTATATGGAATACGGTAGTCCTTAGCACCTGCAATAATTAGAATTGGGGTATCCCAGTTCTGCACAAAGTGGTGCGGTGAGTTAGCGTATGAGCGTTGCGCTACTTTGTTGCTCTTATCCCAGTATGGTCCACCGTAGTCGTTATTAACGAACCAAAGCTCTTCGGTTGAGCCATACATAGATGTAAAGTCAAAGATACCGCAGTGCGAGATAAATGCCTTAAAGCGTCCCTCGTGCTTACCTGCAATATAGTAGACTGAGTATCCACCATAAGATGCACCAACACAACCTAGGTTCTCTCTATCTACGTAGCTCTCCTTAGCCACGTCATCGATTGCACTGAAGTAGTCATCGATATTCTGACCTGAGTAGTCGCCAGAGATTTGGTCTAGCCACTCTTGACCGAATGATGGAAGTCCACGGCGGTTAGGGGCAACTACAACGTACCCTTGCGCTGCCATTAGTTGGAAGTTCCAGCGGTAGCTCCAAAACTGCGAAACGGTTGATTGCGGCCCACCTTGGCAGTATAGAAGTGCAGGGTACTTAGTAGTACCATCTAGCACTGCCTTTGGAGGTGTAACCACCCATACTAGCATCTGCTTATTGTCGGTTGTTGTAACCCAACGCTTCTCAACTGAACCCATATCGATATGGTCGTAGATAGGTTTGTTGATGGCTGTTAGTTGTGTCTCTGCACCATCTGCAATAGCTACATTGAAGACCTCAGGAGCCATAGATAGTGTAGACTTTGCAGCTACGATCTTATCTCCTACAACCGATAGCGACACGTAGTCGTGTAGCCCGCTGGTAATTACACGAATATCCTTAGATCCAACCTCGGCTGCACATAGCTGAATTGTAGCCTCGATAGGCGATAGGAAGTAGATAGTCTTGCTATCTGCACTCCAAGTAAGGTCTGAGGCATTAAAGTCAAACTCTTCGGTTACGTAGTGCTTCTGCCCACTTTGAAGTTCCATAACAAATAGCCTAGCCTTGTCGCTCTCATTGCCCGGGCGAGCCATACTCTGCCAAGCCATATAGCGACCATCAGGCGAGAATCTAGGGTACTTATCGTAGCCCGGCATACCTTCCGTTAGGTTTTTAGTCTCCTTACTATCTACATTATATAGATAGATATCTGTATTAGTAGAGATTGCATACTGGTACCCTAGCAGCTTTCTACAGGTATATGCCACTGACTTAGAGTCCGAAGTCCAAGCAACCTCACCATTACCGTAGTATGGAGCTCCCGGAGCATCATATGGCTCACCCTCCATAATATCTACTATATTTTGCACCTTGCCGCCACTTAGCTCGCCAACAAATACGTGGCTATACTTACCATCTTCCCAAACGTCCCAGTGGCGAGCCATTAGGTCGTCATAGATAAGCGCCTTGCTCTTTGGCATATCTTCGAAGATCTGCGCTGAGGTTACATCTTGAATCTGCACCTCGATTGCCATCCATACTTTGCTCTCATCTGGCGAAACTTCGAATCCACGAACGCCACCCTCTACGTCACTTAGCTTTGCAAGCTCCTTGCCCTCAGGGTTGATTGAGTAGATCTGCGAAGAGCCATCCTTTGAGCTCATAAAGTAGATCTTAGAGCCATCGGCACTCCATCTTGGCTCGCCTACTGAGTAGCTGTAGTCTGTAATTTGAGTTGGGTTTTGGCCATCGGCACCCATTATCCAAAGGGCACTATAACCACGATTCTCCTCAACACTAAAGTAGGTAACTGTGTAGAGGATCTTAGAGCCGTCTGGTGAGAGTTCAGTAGCACCAAGTCTACCCATCTTTAGCATCACATCGGCAGTAAAGATTCCAGCCTCGATTTGCTCTGGGGTTAGGTTCACCTCTGGGGTGAATAGAGATGTTGGCTTTGGCGCATCGGTGCACGAAGTAACAGCACCAATACCTAGCGACGAAAGCGCAAGTAGTAGTAATTTTTTCATTTTTAATTAAGGTATATTTAAAGTTAGGTTTTTTTGTAATTTTTTCTCAAGTAGGGCTCTAAGCAAGATTACTTACTCCTATTTGCGGCAAACTTCGCAACTGAGATTAGGGCATCACGCACATCGCTCTGCGGGTACTCCATCATCTTCTCGATAGCCCTATCGACGATACCCTCCATCAGCTCCTCGGCGCCACGCACCCCGTCGTACTTCTCCACAAAGTCCGCCACTCGCTGCACTCTGCCCGCCCTCAGGTCACCGAGCACACCATCCCCACCACTCTGAATTGCCATAATCAGGGGAAGGGTTATCTTTCGCTCCTTGATATCGTTATATGGTGTCTTACCGCTCTTGCTCTTTGGTAGGTAGTCCAATATATCGTCTTGAATCTGAAAGGCACACCCAACGGCTAGGGCGAAGTCACGCATATCTGCCCTCTGCTCTTCACTCCCTCCGACACTCACAACACCAACTTCAGCAGCTGCCGAAATCAGTGAAGAAGTCTTTAGATCCACCACCTCGAAGTACTCCTGTTGGGTCACCTTTAACCTTCTAGCATTGCGACTCTGACGCAACTCTCCCTCCACTAGCGCCTCGATAGCACCAATCACTATATCTAGCTCATCATATGCCTTTACCTTAGAGGCTAGCGACAGCCCACGCGAGAACATAAAGTCCCCGATAAGTACCGCCGAGCGAGAGCGCACAAGCGCCGATAGTGTCAACTGGTCGTGGCGTGTATATGCCTCATCTATAACGTCGTCGTGGGTAAGGGTTGCTGAGTGCACAAGCTCCACAGTAGCCGCCATATTTATAGTCTTATGGGTAACACTCTGGGCACAAAGTCTAGCCGATAGTAGTGTTAGCAGTGGCCTTAGCAGCTTTCCCCTTGAGCTTAGCAGGTGAGAGGCAACCTCTCCAAGTTCCCTATACCTAGAGCTAAGGGCACCCTTTAGTAGCTCCTTAACCTCTCCAAATTCAGCCTCAACGGGTCTGACAATATCAGATAGATTCACCATATAGCCCTATAACATAATAAGTTCAATTGAGTTTCTATGGGCAATATCCTTAAGGAACTCGATATAGTATGGCTTGACATCTGCTTTGGCAAGTGTTCCAATACATAGCTCCTTAACGCCCCACTCCCTTGCAGCCTCCTCGATCATCGCCCTTACAAAGCGCATACCCTCTACTGAGTCTATCTCGTGGCCAGTGTACTCTGCAAATTGCTCATTATCAGACAGTAGATCAATTGCAGGAACAAACTCTCCTCCACTCCTCTTTGCATACTCTACAAATTCACGAATATCTGCTGCACTATAGTAACCATCCTTCTCAAGTGGGTAGAACTCTGGGTTTAACCCCTCAAGGGACTCAAACTCTGCTCTAAAGACAGAGCTATTTGACATAGCTAGGATAAATGCCCTCTGTGGCTCCTCGGCAAAGTGAACGCCCATCGCCTTCTCTACCTTAGCCGATGATAGGTGCTTACTAACTCCATCATAGACTCCAAAGTCATTGCTATTTAACACCTTACGCCTCTTAATCTTCTCACCTCTATAGGCAATATTACAGCCTCTAATTATACGGTCACCATATGCACTATCAAATAGCTCATTTAGCTCCACAAGGGCAAGGCTTAGGCTCTGCTCTGAGGTGTACTTTACAAGCACCCTCGAGCTATTAACATTGATATTAAAGGCATTAGTCTGATTATCTATATGCTTCACCTTAGAGAGCGTCACCCCCGGCAAGAATACCTTTGAGAAGATATCAGAGACCACAATAGCGCCACCACCGGCAAGCTTCGCTGCAATCTGATCGCTAGTCTCAGCGTCCGCACCACGCACAGTAACCTTTCTGCCCTCCAGAACAAAGGACTCCGAGGTATACTCAACATCGCCATTCTGCGCAGTGGCAACCATTGGTGCTATTACCATTAACATAAGTGCTATAATCTTAGACAATTTCATCTCTACAATTCTCGTTTATTATACTATTACAACTTACAAAGATAGAAAAATAATCTACTATAATCATCAAAATAACAAAGATTTCACTATCTTTACACTCTATTTTACAGATACATATCCCACTTTAGAAGAGATTTAAAGCACACCCCAAAGCAAAGAACTAAATATGAAGCAAGTAGTTATTATCCCGACCTATAATGAGATTGAGAATATCGAGAAGATGGTCGAAAAGGTATTTTCACTCCCTATTGATATTGACCTTCTGATTATCGACGATGGATCTCCCGATGGGACAGCAAGTGTCGTTAAGCGACTTCAAGAGCAGCACAAGGGTCTACACCTAATCGAGCGTAGCGGCAAACTCGGCCTCGGCACTGCCTATATCACTGGCTTTAAGTGGGCACTAGAGATGGGTTATGACTATATCTGCGAGATGGATTGCGACTTCTCGCACAACCCCGACGACCTCTCTCGCCTGCTGGATGCTTGCCAGAGCGGAGGCGCTGACCTCTCTATTGGTTCGAGGTACGTAACTGGGGTTAATGTAGTGAATTGGCCGATGGGTCGTGTGATTATGTCATACTACGCCTCGAAGTACGTTCGCACAGTGCTCGGTATGCCTGTGAGGGACTGCACCGCTGGCTTTGTATGCTTCTCGGCAGAGGTTCTTCGCACTATCGACCTCGACAATATCAGAATGAAGGGTTATGGATTCCAAATCGAGATGAAGTACTCAACATATAAACTCGGATTTAAGATTACCGAAGTGCCAATTATCTTCACCGACCGCACAGAGGGAAGTTCAAAGATGAGCGGGGGCATATTTGGCGAGGCATTCTGGGGAGTACTTAAGATGAAGTTTAGAAAAATTAGAGCTAAAAAGTAATGACAATAATATATAACGGCGAGGTAGTTAATGAGGGAATGAGATTCCTCGGCTACGTTACAATCGAAGGAAGTAGAATTAAGAGTGTAGAGGCTGGAGTTCCATCAAAGGAGCTACTAAGCTCAGCGAGCAAAGTTATAGATGCCCGTGGTGGATATATTATCCCGGGGGTTATCGACGATCAAGTCCACTTCCGCGATCCGGGTCTCACCTACAAGGGAGATATCGAGAGTGAGAGTAGAGCCGCTGTAGCAGGTGGCATCACATCCTTTATGGATATGCCAAACACCGTACCTCAGACCGTTAGCCGTGAGCTATGGGAGAGGAAGATGGAGCGTGCAGCCGAGGTGTCGGTTGCAAACTACGCATTCTTTATGGGCGCTACCAACGACAATATCAAGGAGGTTGCATCGATTGACCCAAAGCTACTACCGGGGGTAAAGGTATTTATGGGTAGCTCAACTGGCGGAATGCTAGTGAATAACCGCACAAGGCTAGAGGCTATCTTTGCTGAGTGCCCAACACTAGTGGCAACGCACTGCGAGGACGAGGCTCTAGTTCAGGCAAATATCGCAAAGTACGGCAAGGATGCAAAGATAGAGGATCACCCACTTATCCGCAGCGAAGAGGCGTGTTACCGCTCTAGTGGCGAGGCAGTGGAGATCGCAGCGAAGTACAACACTCGCCTACACGTCCTACACCTTTCGACCGCTAGAGAGCTCTCTCTATTTGAGAGTCGTCCACTCAGAGAGAAGCGTATTACCAATGAGGTGTGTCTTCACCACCTATGGTTTACAGATGCAGACTACCCAAAGCATGGAAATAGAATTAAGTGGAACCCAGCAATTAAGACCCAAGCGGATAGAGATGCCCTTAGAGAGGGTCTACTAAGTGGCAGGGTCGATATCGTAGCTACTGACCACGCTCCCCATACCATAGAGGAGAAGAGCAAGCCATACACCGAGGCACCTAGTGGTGGCCCTATGGTTCAGCACTCGCTCCTTGCAATGCTAGAGCTATTTAGCCCCGAGCAGACCGTAGAGTATATGGCGCACCGTGTGGCTGAGTGCCTAAGGGTCGAAGATAGAGGCTTTCTAAAGGAGGGCTACTATGGCGACGTAGTGGTAGTTGAGCGCAGTGATTGGAAGGTTACCCCAGAGAGTATCCTATATAAGTGCGCTTGGTCACCGATGGAGGGTACAGAGTTTAAACATAGAGTCACTCACACACTAGTAGGCGGTAAACACGTCTACAACCAAGGGGTGGTAGACACCACTGTACGAGGCGAGGCACTAAAATTCTTATAGTCTATTGAAAGTATGAAGCAATATCTAGAACTACTACGCCACGTAAAGGAGACGGGAACAGATAAGGGTGATAGGACGGGAACGGGCACTCGCTCGGTCTTTGGCTATCAGATGCGTTTTAACCTAGCCGATGGCTTTCCAGTACTTACCACCAAGAAGCTACACCTACGCTCAATAATCTACGAGCTACTATGGTTCCTAAAGGGCGATACTAATATCGAGTACCTAAAGCAGAATGGTGTATCGATTTGGGACGAGTGGGCAGACGAAAATGGCGACCTTGGCCACGTATATGGCTACCAATGGCGCAGCTGGCCAACCCCAAATGGAGGCTCAATTGACCAAATCGAGCAGCTAATCGAATCACTAAAAAACAATCCAGATAGCCGCCGCCATATAGTTAGTGCGTGGAACGTTGCCGATGTCGATAATATGGCTCTACCACCTTGCCACACTATGTTTCAATTCTATGTGGCAGATGGTAAGCTAAGTTGTCAACTATACCAACGCTCGGCCGACCTATTCCTAGGCGTGCCATTCAATATAGCTTCATACGCACTACTAACGATGATGGTGGCGCAAGTGTGTGGCTATGAGGTGGGAGAGTTTATCCACACCCTAGGCGATGTGCATATCTACTCGAACCACTTCGAGCAGGTCGAGGAGCAACTAAGCCGCACCCCTAAGGCACTGCCTACTATGAAGATTAACCCTGAGAGGAGCTCTATATTCGACTTCGTATATGAAGACTTTACGCTGGAGAACTACGTAGCCGACCCCTCAATTAAAGCCCCTATTGCAGTATAATGATTAATATTATTGTAGCGGTTGCCGAAAATGGAGTTATCGGTTGCCACAATCGCCTAATTTGGCACATAAGCGAAGACCTTAAGAGATTTAAGGCACTAACCACTGGCCATCCAATTATTATGGGTAGGAAGACCTACGACTCAATAGGTCGTCCACTTCCCGGCAGACAGAATATAGTTATAAGCCGAAACCCTGAGCTAAAGATAGAGGGTTGCGATGTAGTTGGTTCGCTAAGCGAGGCAATTGAGATAGCCCAAGGCGAAGAAAAGTTTGTAATTGGAGGTGGAGAGATCTACCGCCAAGCGCTCCCACTATGCGATAGACTATACCTAACGAAGGTAGAGCAGAGTCCAGAGGGAGATACATTCTTCCCCGAGATTGACAGTAGTGAGTGGAGAGAGTGTGCGAGGGATCAGAGAGAGGGATACTCATTTATCGACTACACTAGATGCAGAGACTAAAGAGTAGCGCACTGCAGGGTCTTAAGGCAGGCTTTAAGACTTGGTGGTGGATCGCTCGAATTACTATATATGCAACTCTACTTGTAGTTCTTCTCCAATGGAGCGGAGCTATCGGCTATATCAGCGAGGTACTAACCCCGCTATTCTCGCTCTTTGGACTTAGCACCGAGGCTATCCTAGCATTTATCACCGGAGCACTTGCCAATATCTACGCCGCAATTGGAGTGATGGCAACCCTTACTTTAGAGTATCGAGAGGTGGCAATAGTTGCAGTTATGTCACTAATATGCCACAACTTAATTGTCGAAACAATTATCCAGAGAAAGAGTGGAGCTAGCGCAACTGCAATGGTACTACTAAGGGTAGGGGCAGCAATAGTTGCAGCCGTAGGGCTAAACCTAATGCTTCCCGAGGGGCTCACCGGCAGACTGATACTAGAGCGCGGAGCCTCAATTGAGTCTATGACCATCACAGAAGCACTACTGAGTTGGGCTAAGAGTATGGCTACGATGATACCTACAATGCTTGTGATAGTCTGCTCGCTGAATATGGTACAGCAGATCCTTCGGGAGTTTAAGCTAATAGACCTTATATCTAGGCCATTCTCACCAATAATGGGGCTATTTGGCCTACGCCGAGATAGCTCACTTATATGGCTTATACTCAACACACTTGGACTTGCCTACGGTGGGTCAATAATGATCGCCGAGAGGGAGGCAGGTGACCTTAGCGACTCGGAATCGAAACTACTAAATACACATATAGCACTCAGCCACTCACTGCTCGAGGATACACTACTATTCTTTGCCATCGGAGCCCCCCTCTTCTGGCTACTAATCCCCCGAATAGTACTAGCGATTATAGCAGTATGGATACAGCGAGGCTACAATAAATATATTGGACGAAAATGGCAACTACAGAGCAAATTAGAGAACTAAACGAGAGACTAGAGGCAGTAGGCACTGCCCTAAAGATAGAGGAGTTAACCGATAGACTCAAGGCACACACCGAGATTGAGGCTTCAGCTACATTCTGGGACAATGCCTCAGAGGCTGCCGAGGCTATGCGCCTTATCGCCCCAGTCAAGGCGACTATTACTGAGTTCGAGAGCTGTAGAGCTGCTGTAGACGACCTAGAGCTTATGCCCGAATTTCTCCGAGAGGGAGTAGTAAGCGAAGAGGAGATTGAGGAGGCATACCTAAGGGTTACATCCCTTATCGAGGCACTAGAGGTCAAAAAGATGCTATCCGAGGAGCAGGACTCTATGGCCGCTATACTCGAGATTAACGCAGGTGCAGGTGGCACTGAGGCTCTGGACTGGGCAAATATGCTACTGAGAATGTACACCCGCTATGCCGATAGCCAAGGATTTAAGTATAGGATACTAGATATTCAAGAGGGTGAACCCGTGGGCATAAAGTCCGTAATGGTCGAGATCGAGGGCCCATACGCCTTTGGCTACCTAAAGGGAGAGAATGGAGTCCACCGACTTGTGCGCCCCTCGCCATTCAACGCCAATAATAAGCGACAGACTACATTTGTGAGTGTGGCAGTAACCCCTAGTGTGGATGATAATATCGAGATTGAGATTAAGCCATCGGACATTGAGTGGGACACATACCGCAGTGGTGGAGCTGGCGGACAGAATGTAAATAAGGTGGAGACTGGGGTAAGGCTTCGCCACATCCCTAGTGGAATTATTATCGAAAATACCGAGACCCGTTCACAACTAGACAACCGTAATAATGCAATGCGCATCCTACGCTCTAAGCTCTACGCCATAGAGCTAGAGAAGCGTGAGGCGGCCAAAAGTGAGATCGAGGCACAGAAGAAGAAGATTGAGTGGGGTTCACAGATTCGTTCCTACGTCCTCGACGATAGGCGTATCAAGGACCACCGCACTGGCTTTCAGACCTCTAATATCGACAGCGTACTCGACGGCGATATCTACGACTTCCTGCGAGCATTTCTAATGCTCTAGGTTACTCGCTTTGGCATAGTTTTTGGATTGAGGTGTATTAACATACACACTAAAACTTCCAAAACTATGAAAAGACTAATTATCGTTATGGCAGCCATTGCACTATCTATCTCTGCATTTGCCATCTCAAAGACAAACCCTAGCGAAGCGCAAGAGAGGCTAACCCCACAAGAGCGCAAGGCTAAACGCGAGGCGGCACAAGAGGCAGCCATAGGCGAGATGAAGGCGGCTATTGCCGAGCAGTCCTTCGTCTTCTACCCTACGAGCTACACTCTACCCTACCAAAACCCTGTGATGACCTACGATCGTAGCGACCTATACCTGAATATCTACCCCGAGGATCTAGATATAAACCTTCCATTTAAGCTACTCCAAAGTAGAGCATCTGACTTTGATGCCTCGCTTGTAGACTACAGCGACTATACAGTTAAGGCTGCTGGCAAGGATGGTGTAAACTTTATCGTCACCCTACAGCTAAATAACGTGTCGAATACGAACTTCTCGGCAAGTTTTGACGATCAGGATATTAACCTAAATATCCACCTCCACGTAAATGTATCAAATAGGGTGGCATTTCTGACCATCACCCCCGACTTCTCGCCATCGATTACATACCAAGGAACTATTGCCCTAAACTAAGTTCCAGCTACTGAACTTCCAAGCCCTGTTATAATTTGTGTTAGTTTGTTTGAAAGGCATCGCCATACTACTTTTTAGTGGTATAGCGGTGCTTTTTTATGCTTTACTGGGGTGATGTAGGGATAATTTTACTATATTTGTGGATAAGTAATAACCAACAATCCACTACTAGACTATGAAGTGCAATACTCTAAATAACTTAGGGCTATATATCGCCCTAGGACTAACACTACTAGGTGGGGCAATATACCTAGCACTAGGCGAGTTCAAGGATGCAGATAGAGTTGTATCGGTTCGTGGACTATCGGAAAGGGAGGTAGCTGCCGACATGGTACTATGGCCAATAGCCTATAGCATCACGGGCGATAATGTACAGAGACTCTACAGTGAGATAAAGGGCAAGAATGAGATTATCCTTGAGTTCCTTATCTCGGCTGGCATCCCCACCGAGGATATACTTATAAACCCTGCGCAGGTCAATGACCTCGACACCGATAGGTACTCAGTCAATGAGAAGTCGTATCGCTACCTTGCCACACAGATTATAACTGTCAATAGCTCGCAGGTAGACAAGGTAATTAAGCTCCAACAGCGTCAAAATGAACTACTAGAGCGAAATGTAGTACTATCTACAAATAACTACCAATACGCCACTTCGTTCCTATTCACTGGCCTAAATGATATTAAACCAGAGATGATAGCCGAGGCCACGAAGGCAGCAAGGCAGAGTGCCGAAGAGTTTGCCGAGGATAGCGGCAGCGAGGTAGGAGGGATTAAGGAGGCTACCCAAGGGCTATTCTCAATCGAGGATAGGGATAGCTACACACCACAGATTAAGCGAATCAGAGTGGTAACATACATTAAGTACGAAATAGACTAAATTAACACAAAAAAATAAAGAAATGAAAGAGCTAATCAAAGACATTACAGCTGGCAGAGGCGAGCTTCCTCTATTCTCATCGTGTACCTCATTTGAGTACCCAGATAGCGAGTATATCCTATTTACTGGCGAGCCTAAGATGATCTTCGAGGTTGTAGATGAGATTCCAACAGGCGAGGATACTCCTAGATTCTTCCGCCACGTTGAGCACAATAATGGTGAGAGTGACTTCCTTATCGTTAGCGACACCTTTAGCGAGGAGTGGTTCGAGGGTCGTTCGGTAGCCGAGGCAGCTGAGCAGATCGAAGGCATTATGGATGCCCTAGAGGGTTGGTACGTAAGCGAGGTTATCGACCTAGACTCATACGACGAATAGATCTAATACAATAGAATAGACCTTCTTTAAAATAGATATAGCACAACCTATCTACATAGAGGTGGTAGTACCACTTGCACTACCAATGGCTAGGCTCACCTATCAAACGGCTGAGCCTAAAGTCGTTGTAGGGGCACGAGTAGTGGTTACCATCGGTGCTAAGAAGAGGGTTATCGCAATAGTTGCAAGGGTTGGAGTACCTAAACCCGAGGGGAATATAGAGATAAAGGCTATCGAGGAGCTACTAGACTATACCCCACTAATTGGTGTAACTGAACTTAAGTTTATAGAGTGGACAGCTGAGTACTATATGTGTAAGGTTGGCGATATTCTACGCAGTGGCCTATCACCACTCTTCTCATCTGAACTCGGTGAACAGAATAGCCGACTATTTAAAAATAGAGCTACAAAGAAGAAGATAGAGAGACAAAGGCCTCAACCACTTGAGTGGCTTAGGGATAACTCTAAGAGTATAACACTACTCCATACATTTAGCCCCATAGATATAGCCTCTGCTATTTGCTCAATGCACCAAGAGGGCAAAGTAACGCTACTACTTGCCCCTACCCACCAAGCTGCCACAGCTATCCAAGCGGCACTAGAGCCACACTACTCTACTGCGCTATGCACATCCTCTAGCTCGATAAAGCATCGGGCAAAGCTCACTGTTGATATGGCAGTAGGGCTACATCCCGAGGTCATCGTGGGTACACGCAACTCCCTTTGGTTTAACTACCAAAACCTAGGGGCGGTGGTTATCACCAACGAGGAGTCATTCCACTACCGCTCGGCCTCTGAGCCATATATCTCAGCGAGGGAGTGCGCCCTAGTACTCGCATCGCTCCACGGAGTAAAGTCACTACTTATCAGCAACTTTCCATCTGTGGAGAGCTACTATAATGCACACTATGGAGAGTGGGGATATATCACAACAGAGGAGCACACCGCTCCACTAAACTCCATCGTACTGGAGCGCGGTAGGGAGGATATGGTATCTATCTACACCAAGGAGCAGATGGCAGCAACGCTAGAGAGCGGAAGGAAGGTTGTACTACTACAGAACCGCAGGGGGGTAGCCTCATTTGTGGAGTGCGAGAGCTGTGGCGATATACCACAATGCCCAAACTGCTCAACATCTCTGAATCTACACACCCAACTACTCGGCTGCCACTACTGTGGATACCAAGAGCCGATAATTACGCAGTGTAAGGTTTGCGGCTCACCTAAGGTTCTAAATCGAGGGAGAGGCACACAGCAGATAGAGGCTCAACTTCAAGCCTACTTCCCCACAGCGAGGGTTCTACGCCTCGATTCAGATAGCTTTGCCGATAGTGGCAGCCGTAGTCGTAAGGTCATTCGTGGTGAGGATGTAGATTGGGATATAATTATAGGCACTACAATGCTCCTTGAGGCCGATATATGGCAGGAGGTAGGAGTTACAGCTGTTCTGAACTTCGATAATATGGTATCGGCAGCTAACTTTAGGGTCGAAGAGGAGGCATATCGCACTATTGGCACCCTTGCTACGATGTGCAGGGAATCGGAGTCGGAGCTTATCATCCAGAGTGGTAAGCTAAAGCACCGCTCTATTGTCGCAGCACTTGGCGGCAGAGAGGAGGCAGAGAGCTTCTATAGAGATGAGATTATATCGCGCCGTCCATCAAACTTTCCCCCTCACTCGCGAATGGTACGCCTAGAGCTACGAGGCAAGGATTTTGATGGTCTACTTAACTTTAGCACACAGATAGAGAGCGCCCTAAGGGGTGTATTCCACGAGCGACTATCTCCACTCTACCAACCACCTGTCGAGAGGCAGAGGGGTGAATATATCCTTGAACTTCTTCTAAAGATTGAGCGTGGACGCTCATTTGCCAGAGCCAAAGAGATAGTGAGCCAAGTACTCACCAAGGCAGAGCGAGAGGCAAGCAAGAGGCATATTGTAATAGAGGTTGAGGTAGACCCTACCTAAATTTTAGAGTTCGCCTAGTGCAGTTAGAATAGTATCACAGACCTCACGCACCTCACTCTGAGTGATAGTTAGTGGTGGCGAGATTCTAAATGCTGTATCGCAGAATAGGAACCAATCACTCATAATACCAAGCTCGATAAATCTTCCCATCAGAGCAAATAGTCTATCTTGGCTACCTAGCTCAACTGCCATAATTAGACCACTTCTTCGAATTTCAACTACTGCTTTGTGCCCTGTAAGTAGCTCTTCAAATAGTGCACCCATCTCCTCAGCACTCTGAGTTAGCCCCTCACGCTTAATATATCTCAGCGAGGCTAGACCAGCGGCACAACAGACGGGATTACCCCCGAATGTAGAGATATGTCCTAGTATAGGGTTATGTGTAAGGGTATTCATAACCTCACGATTTGCTGCAAATGCTCCGAGCGGAAGTCCGCCACCTAGCGCCTTTGCCATACATACTATATCTGGAGTAACACCATACTTATTTGAGGCGAATATCTCGCCCGTTCGTCCAAATCCAGTCTGAATTTCATCTATGATAAGTAGAGCTCCGACCTCTTTGCACCTAGCTTGTAGCGCCTCGAGATAGCCATCAACTGGCAGTCGAACACCAGCTTCGCCTTGGATAACCTCGGCAACGACACACGCCGTTGAGGTATCAATCTGCTCTAAATCCTCAAAGTTATTGAAGTTAATAAGTTTAGTCTCAGGGAGTAGTGGTCTAAAGGCACTCTTATACTCCTCACCCCCTTGGATAGATAGAGCGCCGTGGGTAGAGCCGTGATATGCCCCTACCATCGAGACTATACCGCCACGCCCAGTTGCCCTCTTAGCGAGCTTTAGTGCACCCTCGATCGCCTCAGCCCCACTATTTAGGAAGTAGACGCTATCAATGCCCTCAGGGAGCTCCCCACATAGCTCAACGGCTAGCTCGACTTGCACCCTTTGGACAGTTTCGCCATATACCATAGTGTGCATATAGCTATCGACTTGGGCCTTTATTGCCTCCTTAACCTCGCTATTTGAGTGGCCTACATTACATACCGATACCCCAGAGATAAGGTCAAAGTACCTCCTTCCCTCGGGTGTATATAGGAATACCCCTTCGGCTCTCTCTACCTCGATAAGGAGTGGTGATTCGGTTGTCTGGCCAACGTGGGCAAGGAATTGGGTGCGAAGTGTTGACATATTTTTACTATCTAATTCTATCCTA
>CAYJFH010000051.1:0-14655 GCA_964369485.1 uncultured Rikenellaceae bacterium
CAGTATGTGCGGTAGCCTGCCATTTGTAAAACGCCCAGTGGGTTCCAGCCTACTTCCCGCCAGTCAAAAGTAGGTTAAGAAACAATATTAGAGTAATGCAGAATAGCCAAGCTAGTGAAATTTCATAGCCGTCCGACGGTGCATCCACGCTACGATTTCGGAGTCCGCCTAGTCGTCGGATTTCGTTAACACTAAGTGTCTATTGTAGATTATTTGCCATAACAGAGAGGACGCAAGCTCTAAGGTTCATTTTTTGTTTCTTAAAGGTGCCCAATGTGTCGATTTTTTTATATCTTTAGATGTAGTACATAGTAAACAATTCTAAAATATATTAATAACACATTAAAACCCCCAATGTTTAGAGATGGAACAGAAATTTGATTACAATCAGAGTATGGAAGTTCGCTATGCCCACGGCGAGACAGTTGACATTAAAGAGATAGTTGATAGCTGTGGCGATCAGTGGTTTAACCAAACACTCACCGAGGTTAATAGTAGCCTTGTGCGTATAGGTGTTATTCAAGGTGAATTTCACTGGCATAAGCACCCAAATGAAGATGAATTCTTCTTTGTGCTAGAGGGAACACTTATCCTTGAGATCGAGGGTAGGGAGCCCGTGACACTCACTCCGCACCAAGGTATTACGATATCTAAGGGTGTGATGCACCGCCCTATTGCCGAGCAGAGGGTAGTTATGCTTATGGTTGAGAACTCAACGGTAGACCCAGTAGGGGTATATTAATAAAAGTACTCCTCCCTCCCAAAAAAGTAGATTAGTATGAGAGAGGCGACATCCACGAAAGTGGGTGTCGCCTCCTCTTTTGTTGCTCCTCCCCTTGTTGGAATGGGGAGGAGCTTGCTCTATAGAGCACGGGTATTATGGTTGGTCGATAAGTATAGTTACTGATTTGAATGGACCATAGCCAAGGAAGGTCTTATTAGCTACATTTGCATCATCCTCGAATGGCTCGCCCACAGTTAGATCAACCTGCGCAAGGTCAACGCCTGTAAATGGACTAGAACCGATATAGGCATACCAACTAGGCGATGTGCTCTTAGTTCCAAGTACTAAGGTCTTTAGGCTAGAGCAGTTCTCGAATACATTATTTCCGGTGTAGTAGAGTAGTGGAAGGTCGATCACCTCTAGCCCCGAACAGTTCTTGAATGAGCGGTTACCCATCGTTGCCGCCTTGTGGAATATCACTGTATGTAGAGCCTTAAGGTCGTTTATTCCATCGTTGAATGCGTCGTGAGCGATCTCCTCGGTGAGTGTAAACTCTAGGGTGATCTTGCGACCTGAGTCCTTGATAGCGTTGAGTGCAGAACGGATACCGCCAAGCTCTGCGTAGCTAAGGTCGGCAGCGTCAGTTACAGTCCAGTGGTCAGATGTAGGATAGAGATCTGCGCTATAGTCAGCAGCCTTATCAACCACTACCTCTACAGTAGGGGCAATGCCGTTGATAGTCTTAAATGGACCGTAGGTGTTGGTGTTACCCTGTGGGTCAGGAGCTAGGAATAGTCCATCGGCTGTGTTGATATACTCTGCGCTCTGCTCACCTATGACTAGATCAATCATCTTTAGAGAGTTGCTCTCCTTGAACATATTCATCTGATAGTCGCCAAACTTGGTTATCTTACCGTTGCCTGCTGTTGCCATCTCTAGGTAGGTTAGTTTCGGGCACTCCTCGAATCCACCAAAGTCGATACTAGTTAGTTTAGGGAGCTTAACGGTCTGTAGGTGCGGGCAGTTTGAGAATAGGCGCGACCCTGCGCTCGATAGCTGCTCGAACTCTACACTTACCATACTAGGCACTGTGTTCGGATGGTCGAAGAATGTATTGTCAGGGAGTGTTGAGATATTCTTGAAGATAATTGTAATCTCGCGGCTACCATCGATATTCTGTAGTGCCTTTATTAGGTTATCAAAGCCAGTGGCAACTGCCGATGGGTCGTAGATAGTCCAAGTGTCACTATCGGTTGGGTAGCTGATTGAACCGTAGTCATTAAGAAGTGCAAACTTAGAGTCTACAGTGGCTGCAACGTCATTAATACTCTTAAATGCGTAGATATAGTCGCCATACGCAGTTGGAGCGTAGTAGAAGCCTAGCTCTGCCTCCACCTTAGGGTCAAGGGTATAGAAGTCTATATTGCGGCTATCAATTCCGTTGAACATATCGCCAACAGTAGTACCAAAGGTATTCAGGCCACTCTCTGTGCCGACCTTAAGGGTGCGAAGTTCGATACATCCTCTAAATACCTCAGTTGCAACATCAAGGGCGTTAGGAAGTGAGATAGTCTTTAAGCTCTTACAGTTCTCGAATACAAGGTGACCAAGAGTGTGTACAGCCTCGAATTCAACTTCGGTTAGCGAGAAGCAGTCTAGGAATGCAAGGTCATCGATCTCAGTGGCAAGTGGCGCTGAAATGCCCTTTAGTCCAACGAGTGCCTTGAAGGCATTTTGACCAATAAATGTAGCCACTGGTGCCTCTACATACTCTAGTGAGCCCATTAGTCCAACATCCGAAGCGCTAGCAAAGAAGCTATAGTGTGGGATTGATGTTAGGTTCGGGAACTTAAATGTGATCTTACGTGTAGGGTTGTTATATGTAATATCACGAATAGCGTCAGTAAGCCCATCGAAACCAAATGAATCGGCAACATTGCTATCGGTGAATGTCCATACGTCAACCTCGCTAGGGTAGTTGCTCTCTGTGATTTCGCTTACAGTAAAGATTGCCCCACGCTGAATTACGTCTAACTCTATATCGTTGCCAGCACTGCTAACAACTATAGTGGCTAACCTATCTTCGCCTGTGTTATTTGCACCATATGAGGCTGTTATTGTAGCCTCCCCTGCCTCGCCCGACTCTTTATCTAGGGTGATCCAATTACTAGTAGCGTCCTTTAGTGTTGCTGTCCAACTTGAGTTAGAGGAGAATGTGATTAGACTCTCGCCTGAGTCGCACATAGCCGCATCGGTAGGCTCTCCACCAACGATTGAAGCCCCTACGTTGAATAGCTTGCTCTGAACGTTGGTTAGTAGCTCCATCTGCTCATTGCAGGCAAGGGCTACAACGTAGTACTCAGTGCCTGGCTCAATTGTCCAAGTAGGCGATAGAGTTATAGTTGCATCTCCCTCAAAGATATACTTGCCATCAACAGTAGTAGGCTCAGATATCATGCTAGATACTGCATTAAATAGGTTCAGATCATTAAGCTCAGTAACGGCGCTCTTTGGAATAACTCCCACAAAGTATGGGTGTTGGGCCTCGTTAGCACTGTATGCAATAGATGCCTTAATGGTGCTTACCTCAGTGCCTTCGATAGTAATTGTAAATGGCTCAATAGGAGTGTATGGTTCAGGAGTGGGCTCCACATTTTCGCACGATAGCGAAAAGAGCGTAAGTAGGGTAAAGTAGAATAACTTTAGGTAGTTTTTTCTCATAGTAGTGGTTGGTTTGGTTGTTAATACTATTATTTTAGTGTGTAATTGTATATCTTCCCCTTAGCCAGTGGTGGCCATCACGCACAATATGCTCCTAACTATAGAATAGAAGTAGTTTAGAGACACTATTTTCCCCCGCTTCCCCTCACTGCAAAACTACTTAAAATTATTTTAAAAACAAATAGATAGGTGATATTTTAATGATATTTTCTATTATTGTTAAATATTTACTATAGAGAGCTATGGTATATTAATAAAAGATAGGTAATATGGTCGTCTTTGGACTATTATTTTATTTAAGTGAGATAGTTGGGAGATGAAAAATAGGGTCTGTCAACTCTATTGCAAGTTGATAGACCCTATCTAAATAATTTGCTATCTATTGTTGATTAGATTGCGCTGATATTATATGCGTAGTCCTTCCATCCCTCTGCGCTCTTATATGCCTCTACGCTCTCTGCTGGAACCTTAATCTGAAGGTCGAATTTAGCGCCGAAGAACATAAAGCCACCATTGGCAGGAGGAGTTACAGCCCTTAGGGTAAGAGTTGTAAGGTTTGAGCAGTTAGCGAATGCCGCTGTACCTATATAGCTCACTGTAGATGGAAGATCTGCTGTTGTAAGGGCAAAGTTATTGCAGAATGCCTCTAGTCCTATAGTGGTTACTCCCTCGTGAAGAGTTAGCGATGGTATGCGCTCGCAAGCGAAGAATGCTCTCTGGCCAATCTCTACAAGGGTCTCAGGTAGTGTTAGCTTTGTAATCATTGTATGGTAGCGGAATGCAAAAGGTCCGATTACCTTAGCGCTACCGATAGTAACCTCCGCGACTGACTCCATAGGGTATTCGTCACGTATGCCAGTCATATTGCCATTATTTGCACTCACGCCGCCGTCGCTCTCAATATACGCTGACATCGCTCCAAATGGAATCTCCTCCATATATGGGAAATCTAGTTTGATAACACGGTTTGCGAGGTATGCCATTGCAAGTCCATCACGCATATTATAGAAATCAGAGGTAGTTGCGCTCTGGTCGATAACTCTCCAAGTCTCACCGATTGGTTGGTTGTCAGCATCGATCTCTGCTAGGGTCCAATTTCTATACTGCTCCTGAACAAGGTGCGTGATTTCAATTGTGATAAGTGTGCCCTCGCTGCTGAGGGTGATAGTACCTACTCTAGTGTCGTGAGTCTTGTTTTCGGCAAATGCAAACTTTAGCGTTGCATTGCCAGCTCCGCCCGACGCAGGAGATACCGAAAGCCACTCTGCGGCATCGGTGCTTACCTCTGCGCTCCACTCACCACGCGCCGTGAAGTCGAATTGCTCTGCTGAGAAGGTCTTGTCGCCATCTATAGTGTAACTTAGTGTCTCGGTCTCATAGCCTATGATAGTGCCATCGTTTAGCGAGCTATCTGTACAGCTAGTGCCCAGCAGTAGTAGTGATGATAGTATAATTGCTACTCTTTTCATATTGCTTATATTTTCTTTATTATTAGCCATCTCCTCCCCACTGTTAAAGTGAGGGGAGGGTGGCTAGATTGATTATCTTAACTTATAAAATTACTGTGCAACAGTTGCAAACTCTACCTTCTTAACCTCAGTGGTAGGTTGGAAGGTCTCAGTGTTTATACCAAATGCAAGGATTGTGTAGCTAGTTCCTGCAGATACCCCGTAGTTATTCAGAGCCTTATCGCCTGTATATACAACTGCCTCTATATAGTCTGCAAGGTGCAGGTCATTAGCCGCTGCATTATCATTTTGGAGTGCTAGGTAGTTAGCAATAATCTCCTGATCGGTGCCCGCAAGTGATGCGGTCTCGATAAATTGATAACAGTACTTCACAGTTGCATCTGTAGGCTCAATAGACATACTTACCATATATGGGCTAGACTCACTAACTGTAATATCGCCAAAGGCAGTAGTAGATAGGTTGATCTCAGCAGCGGTTGGTACAGTAGTACCCTCGCCAGATAGCTCCTCGGTTCTGAACTTCACTGACTTGAATACCTCAGAGATAACCGAGCTGTAAGCATATACAAATGCTACTGCGTAGTAATCATTGCCCGGAAGTAGTCCTGCAACCTCGATACCTGTAACTCCTCCATATAGGAAGCTATTTGCAACATTCTCCTCGAATGAAGTGCCGTGAGGTGCCATAATAGTTGCTGTAATCTCCTCATCGCTCTTACCCTCTACATCCGAGGCTCTAAGTACCGTTAGGTAGTAAGGGTCGCCATTGGTAGTGGTGGTTGAGATTAGTGCGTTATTCTTGGTTATATCCGAAACGCTGATTGTGATATTATTTAGTGATTGTGGAGCATCAAGGGTTCGGGTCTCTAGCGTTACAATCTCTGTATTTACTAGTCCTTGACGAGAGATACCGAATGCGAATACTAGGTAGTCAGTAGATGGAGTGATTCCAGACCAACCGTTGCGTAGTTGAATATTTGATGACTGCTCAAATACACGGCTACCATCAACAAGTACGAAATCAAGGTTGTAGATCTCCTTCTGATAGTCAACTAGTGCATTGATATCGGAGTTAAATGTAGTCTCATAGTCACTCATAGGCCATAGACCTACGTAGTAGTTATTAACAGAACCGATCTCCGTTACATTAACTTCGATGTCGTTGATGCCTGGCTCGACTAGTGTAAGTCGTAGTGAACCATCCACTGGAGGCTCATCGCCATAGGTAGTTCTACCAACAACGTAGCTAACATCAGTATTGATTGCACCTTGGTCGGTGATGCCGAATACCGCAATAGCGTAGTCAGTACCCTCTTCTAGTTGTGCGATCTCGATGATTTGGCTTCCGTTGAAGATATTTACATTGTCCACTACCGAGAAGTCTCTATTTACACTCTTCTCGTAGTCGATAAGTGTTTGGCTTAGTAGGTCGAAGTCATTGTAGAATGATTCGGTGAATGTGATAGTATTGATAGCGGTAACGTAGTAGTTTTCGATCTCGCCAGTTACCTCAACGCCAATCTGAATGCTGTTAGGGTTCTCTTGGCCTAGCTCCACCTCAATAGTACCATCTGCTGGAGGTACCTCAGGGAGAGTGCTCTCTTGCAGATAGTAGGCGCGTGATAGTAGTTCGCCGCTCTCGCTAATCTGTTGTATCACAATAGTTGTGTGTGTGTCTGGACGAAGTGTCCAGCTCCAACCAGCCTCAGTCAGGTCGATAGTTTGTGAACCGTTAAATACGATTTTGTTATCCACAACTACTACCATCTGGCCATCTCCATCAGCATCGAAATATTGATCCCTAGCATCATCCATTACTAGGTTTAGGCTGTTTTGGTATAGGTCAACAAGTGCAATAGTTGGAATTACAACTAGCATATAGTTCTCGAATCCATCAGCAACGGTAACGTCTATTACCATATTAGTCTTATCGATAGATGTAGCTACAATTGTTGCATCGTCGCCCACAGGGGTAGAGAATGCAATAGGTTTAACCCTAGAGATTTGATTGCCGTTGCCATCTACTGCAAAGACAGCTGCAACGTACTCCTCGCCCGATAGGATATTACCCCAAATCTTATTAAGATTAACTGAGGCATTGCCCGAGAAGATATACTTGTTGTCAGCCTTAGTAAAATCTACCGACTGCTCTTTTAGTCTATCAGTAAGGTACTTAGCTAGAGCTTCGTGGTCTTGATCCATCTCATCGATATATATGTACGATGGAACAATACCCACAACGTAGTTTTGGCCAGCTGCATCGCTAGGTGCAGTGACATCGACCGTTAGGTCTAGGTGGTTGTTGTTTGTTAGTGTCAATTCATAGGCGGTGTCTGGTAGTCTGCCTAGATCATCATCGCTCTTCGTACAAGAGCCGATTAGTAGAGGAAGGGCTAGAATTAATGCCCCACGTAGAAGTGGTAGAAGAAATCTCATACGCTAATTTGTTTTTTTTGGTTTAGGACTCGCTGTTGTGTTAGTTAATTTTCGTCAGTAACCGAAGGTAGGAGTCCCTTGATACCTTTGGTTATAGTCTTAATTGCAATTTGAAATATAGGCAGAGATTCGCTTAGATATCCTCTCTGAATATATTTTCCCCCGTTGAATATATTAAAATGAGTAACAAATATAGTAAAAAATATGCAAGTTGATACTTTTTTGATTTACTTTTTTGTTGAAAATAGAAACAGAGGGTTTAAAACTTTAAGTCTTAAACCCTCTGAAGGTTGGTTGAGTGTAATTGTTGATGTAATTACACTATTGTTTTTAAAAATTCTTTGTAAGTTCTTGCCATACCCTCCTCTAGCGATATTGTAGGGCTCCACCCCATCGAGTAGAGCTTAGAAGAGTCCATTAATTTACGTGGAGTGCCATCGGGTTTTTCGCTGTCCCATACTATATCTCCACTAAAGCCAACGACCTTAGCGGTAAGAGCGGCAAGTTCAGCAATAGATATCTCGCTCTGTGAGCCGACATTAAGGTGTCCGTAGTCGGAGTGGTTGAGCATAGTGAATATAGTGGCATCAGCCATATCATCGGCGTGTAAGAACTCGCGAAGTGGAGTGCCGCTACCCCATAGAACTACCTCCTTTGCCCCCGATACCTTAGCTTCGTGGAACTTGCGGATAAGTGCAGGTAGGACGTGCGAGCTATTTAGGTCGTAGTTGTCGCCCGTGCCGTAGAGGTTAGTTGGCATAACGCTTATAAAGTCACATCCATACTGCTTTCTGTAGTAGTCGCACATCTTAATACCCGAGATCTTAGCAATTGCGTATGCCTCGTTAGTAGGCTCTAGTAGCCCAGTGAGTAGTGACTCCTCGACTATTGGCTGTTGGGCTAGGCGTGGATATATGCAACTTGAACCCAGAAACATTAGCTTCTTCACCCCAGTGAGGTATGCCGAGTGGATTACGTTGCACTGTATTGCCATATTTTGGTAGAAGAAGTCGGCAGGGTATGTGCTATTTGCCATAATTCCCCCAACCTTTGCAGCCGCAAGGAATACATAGTCGGGGCGCTCGGCCTCGAAGAACTCCCTCACTGCGCTCTGCTCTGTGAGGTCTAGCTCGCTATGGGTGCGAAGTACAAAGTTGCTATAGCCCCTGCTCTGCAGGTTTCTTAGAATTGCCGAGCCTACCATTCCTCGATGGCCAGCAATATATATCTTTGAGTTTAACTCCATAGCCTACTCAAAATAGTTGTTAATCTTATAGCCTCCCTTTGTGAGGTATGCCTCACGTTGCATTAACTTTATATCGCTCTGAACCATATCCTCGACAAGCTCTTTGAGATCATATTCAGGCTCCCATCCCAGCGTTTCGTTCGATTTTTTAGGGTTGCCAATAAGTAGTTCAACCTCTGTTGGGCGGAAGTACTTAGGGTCTACCTCTACAACTATATCGCCAATAGATAGTGGGCAACTCTCGCCTACTCTCTGCTCGAATAGTGCGCTATCTATTGCGCTGATAGAGCCCTTCTCGTCAACGCCAGTGCCGTTAAATGTAAGTTCGATGCCGATATATGAAAATGCCATACGGACAAATTCACGCACCTCTGTGGTAACGCCCGTAGCGATAACGTAGTCCGATGGGGTAGGCTGCTGAAGTATCAGCCACATTGCCCTTACATAGTCCTTTGCATGTCCCCAATCCCTTTGGGCCGATAGGTTGCCAAGGTGTAGCCTCTTTTGAGTACCTAGGGCGATCTTTGCAACGGCCCTTGTAATCTTACGAGTTACGAAGGTCTCGCCACGCTGTGGGCTCTCGTGGTTGAATAGTATGCCATTCGAGGCGTGCATTTGGTACGCCTCACGGTAGTTTACTGTTATCCAATATGCATATATCTTAGCCACGGCGTATGGTGAGCGTGGGTAGAATGGTGTAGTCTCGCTCTGTGGAACCTCCTGCACAAGGCCATATAGCTCCGAGGTAGAGGCTTGATATATACGTGTCTTTTCCGTTAGGTTAAGGAGTCTAACAGCCTCGAGTATGCGTAGCGTACCAAGGCCATCGACATTGGCCGTGTACTCAGGGGTTTCGAACGATACCTTTACGTGCGACTGTGCCGCAAGGTTGTAGATCTCATCAGGGAGAACCTCGCCAATAATACGTGTGAGGTTCAGCGAATCGGTCATATCTCCATAGTGGAGAATAAAGTTACGATTCTCAATCTGAGGATCTTCATATAGGTGGTCGATTCTATCGGTGTTAAATGACGATGCTCTACGCTTGATGCCGTGGACTCTATAGCCCTTCTTTAGTAGAAATTCGGCTAGGTATGCGCCATCTTGACCCGTAATACCCGTGATAAGTGCTACTTTACTCATAGTTTCTTACTCTAACATTTTGTGGTCGAGCCAGTACTGTACATCTCCTCGTAGTACTTCTCATATGCGCCACTAGTTATATTATCTAACCACTCTTGGTTCTCTAAGTACCACTTAATGGTCTTCTCGATACCCTCCTCGAACTGTAGCGATGGCTCCCAGCCTAGCTCCTCCTTGAGTCTAGTAGAGTCAATTGCATAACGAAGGTCGTGGCCTGCTCTATCTTGAACGTATGTGATAAGCTCTAGTGAGTGCCCCTCAGGGTTGCCAAGTAGTCTATCGGCAGTCTCAATCATAACCTTAATAAGGTCGATATTGCGCCACTCATTAAAGCCTCCGATATTGTAGGTCTCGCCATTTTCTGAGTTGTGGAATACAACGTCAATAGCCCTTGCGTGGTCTACTACGTATAGCCAATCTCTAACATTCTCGCCCTTGCCATATACTGGTAGTGGCTTTCTGTGGCGAATGTTATTGATAAACAGAGGGATTAACTTCTCTGGGAATTGGTTCGGGCCGTAGTTGTTAGAGCAGTTAGTAATCACATATGGAAGGCCATAGGTATTACCAAAAGCACGCACAAAGTGGTCCGATGATGCCTTAGATGCCGAGTATGGAGACTGCGGGTCGTATGAGGTAGTCTCTAGGAAGAACTCATCATCATTGTGTAGTGAACCGTAGACCTCGTCGGTCGATACGTGGTGGAATCTCTTGCCCTCAAAGTCGCCTACCCAGTGCTCTTTGGCTGCTTGGAGTAGCGATAGAGTACCCATAATATTGGTATGAGCAAATGCAAATGGATCTTTGATTGAGCGGTCAACGTGGCTCTCGGCTGCAAGGTGGATAACCCCCTCGATATTATATTGTGCAAAGAGGCTACGCATATGGCTTAGGTCGCAGATATCGCCCTTGACAAATGTGTAGTTCTCTGAGTTCTCGATATCGCTAAGATTCGCTAGGTTACCAGCGTAGGTTAGCGAATCGAGGTTAATGATATGGTACTCTGGGTACTTAGTGCAGAATAGGCGGATGACGTGTGAGCCGATAAAGCCTGCTCCCCCAGTTATAAGTATGCTCTTCATAGTCTTTTTTTTGAGAAAAAATATTTATAGTTTAGCTACTACCTCTTCGAGTGAGTGCTCCCACTCGGGAATTGTAACGCCAAATGTACTGCAAAACTTATGTTTGCTCAGAAGTGAAAATTCTGGACGCTTTGCCGCCGTTGGGTACTCTGCAGTAGTTATATGGTTAACGGTGCACTCTGTGCCACTTAGTGCAAAGATCTCCTCGGCAAATAGTGCCCAAGAGGTAGCCCCCTCGTTGGAGAAGTGGTAAGTGCCATACTTCGGGCTCTCGAGTGCCACGATAATTGCCTTTGCCAGATCGTGGGCTGAGGTAGGTGAACCCCACTGATCGCCAACAACTCCTAGTGAATCTCTCTCTCTGCCAAGTCTTAGCATAGTCTTTACGAAGTTTGCTCCGTATATAGAGTATAGCCAGCTGGTGCGAATTATCATATGCTTAGGGTTTAGGGCTGCGAACTCCTCGCCACGAAGCTTAGTTACTCCATATACGCTCTGTGGATCTACTGCGTCCTGCTCACTGCGTGGAGATGGCTCCTCGCCACGAAATACGTAGTCAGTGGAGATATGTAGAAGTCCAACGCCTGCCTTAGCGGTAGCCTCGGCTAGGTGCTTCACTGCAGTTGCATTTAGTAGCTCGGCAATCTCAGGCTCGCTCTCGGCTCTATCCACAGCGGTATATGCTGCGCAGTTAACCACCCAATCAACGCTATCTCCCTCTAGTATTGTATCGATAGCCTCCCTAGATGTGATATCTAGCTCCTCGACATCGGTGAAGATAAATCTATGGGCAACGGTAGGGGCAAGCTCCCTTAGGCACTCGCCTAATTGACCATTGGCTCCCGTTACAAGTATTACTAACTTCTTCTTTGCCATTACTTCCAAAGAGTTTGAGGGATAATTTGGTTGAAGCCCGGGTGTTTCTTATCCTTCTCTGAGATATTTAGGTACTTCTCATCGATTCCATACCTCTCGAACTGCCAGTCGATAGATAGAACTTGGTCGTTCCACATAATACCGCCATCGCTTTCAGGGTGGTAGTAATCGGTACACTTATATTGAAGTTCCGTGTTATTCTCCAGCGTTAGGAATCCGTGGGCAAAGCGCTCAGGAATCCAGAACATACGCATATTCTCCGCCGATAGCTCCACTGAGTGCGATGCACCGTAGGTGTAGCTCTCTGGGCGAAGGTCAACAGCAACGTCAAGGACCGATCCAGCCGTTACCCTCACTAGCTTGCCTTGGGTCTGCTCTCTTTGGAAGTGCATACCACGAAGAACGCCGCGTGCAGACTTAGAGTGGTTATCCTGAACAAACTCTACATCAATGCCGATCTCTAGGAAGTCTGCCTTTGAGTAGCTCTCCATAAAGAATCCGCGCTTATCGCTAAATACTGTTGGTTCTATAATTAGTAGCCCCTTGATTGGGGTCTCGATTACCTTAAATTTTGACATATCTTTGCTATTGTTTTCTTTTAAAATCTCTCCCTCGGCGTAGTACTCGACTACTTAATTCTACTTAGTAGGTACTCTCCATATTGGTTCTTCTTCATCGGCTCGGCTAGCTCTCGCATCTTATCTGATGAGATCCACCCCTGCTCGTAGGCTATGCCCTCTAGGCAGGCAACCTTTAGCCCTTGGCGCTTCTCGATAACTTCGATAAAGGTCGATGCCTCAGATAGTGAGTCGTGGGTGCCAGTATCTAGCCAAGCAAAGCCACGACCAAGTTGTTGAACCGCTAGTTCATTGTCGTGTAGGAACCTCTCATTTACCGTTGTGATCTCATACTCGCCTCGTGCCGATGGCTTGATATTATGTGCTACATCGACCACCTTATTAGGGTAGAAGTATAGACCTACTACTGCATAGTTACTCTTTGGATTCTGTGGCTTCTCCTCAATTGAGATTGCCTTTCCATCTTCGTTAAACTCTACTACACCGTACCTCTCAGGGTCGCTTACGTGGTAGCCAAAAACAGTTGCAAGCCCCTCTTCGGCACTCTTAACAGCACTGCGTAGCATAGTAGGGAAGCCGTGGCCATAGAAGATATTATCACCAAGCACAAGGCAAGCTGTATCATCGCCAATAAAGTCCTTGCCGATAGTGAATGCCTGTGCTAGACCATCTGGTGATGGCTGTGCTGCATACTCAAAGCGTACTCCGTAGTCCTCGCCACTACCCAGTAGCCTCTGGAAGCCCGGTAGGTCGTGTGGAGTTGAGATGATTAGAATCTCACGGATACCCGCAAGCATTAGTACCGAGATAGGGTAGTATATCATCGGTTTATCATATATGGGAAGGAGCTGTTTGCTCACCCCCTTTGTAATGGGGTAGAGCCTCGTACCGCTACCTCCTGCAAGTACTATTCCTTTCATTTTTTATCTCTTTAATTATAGGACAAAGATATATCTTTTTCGCTATATTTACAGCAAATAGCCCCAATAAAATAGCTATATCTGTATAGTTCTTGCATATTAGATTTAAAATGTATAACTTTGATGCTACAATATATTAACCAATAAAATTTATTATGAATACAAAAGAGAAACTCTACCAAGATGCCCTAGAGTACCATAAGGGCAATCGGGCAGGAAAGATTGAAGTAATACCCTCTAAGCCATATCGTAACCAAAGAGAGCTCTCACTAGCATACTCTCCGGGAGTTGCAGCTCCCTGTCTAGAGATAGAGAAGGATCCGCTAAGGGCGTATGACTATACCATTAAGGGAAACCTTGTGGCAGTAATATCGAATGGAACGGCGGTGCTCGGGCTCGGAAATATCGGGGCGCAGGCATCTAAACCAGTAATGGAGGGTAAGGGATTGCTCTTTAAGGTGATGGCAGATATAGACGTGTTCGATATTGAGGTAGATAGCCTCGATGTAGATCACTTTATATCCACTGTGAAGGCAATATCCCCTACATTTGGGGGTATAAACCTAGAGGATATCAAGGCGCCTGAGTGCTTTGAGATTGAGCGCAGATTGCAAGAGGAGCTATCGATTCCCGTAATGCACGACGACCAACACGGAACAGCTATTATCTCCTCGGCAGCACTCCTAAATGCGCTGGAAATTAATGGAAAACGTATCGAGGATATAAAGATAGTGGTCAATGGAGCAGGAGCTGCTGCTATTGCCTCGGTAAACCTCTATATGAAGTTGGGCGCAAAGCTCGAAAATATAGTAATGTGCGACAGTCGGGGCGTTGTGACCACCAAGCGCGAGGATCTAAATGAAACTAAGCGTCCATTTGCAACCTCTCGTGATATTTCGACCCTAAGTGAGGCCATAGAGGGCGCTGATATGTTTCTAGGGCTATCAACTGCCGATATTCTAACCCCTGAGATGGTGCGCACTATGGCAAGCGATCCGATAGTATTTGCCCTTGCCAATCCAAATCCTGAAATCTCATATAGTGAGGCAATGGCCAGTAGGGAGGATATAATATTTGCAACGGGACGCTCTGACCACCCTAACCAAGTAAATAATGTGCTGGGCTTTCCATATATCTTCCGTGGGGCGCTCGATGTCAAGGCATCGCAGATAAACGACCAGATGAAGATAGCAGCGGCATATGCCCTTGCATCACTTGCCAAGGAGGAGGTACCGTGTGAGGTGAAGAGTGCCTATGAGGATATGACACTGACATACTCTAGGGGGTATCTTATTCCAAAGCCGCTAGATCCACGCCTAATTGTCGAGATATCGATAGCCGTAGCCAAAGCTGCTATAGCCTCGGGCGTTGCGCGCCACACTATCGAGGATTGGGATGCCTATGCACAAGAGCTACGCAAGCGCCACGGCGAGGTCTTCTGCGTCCGCTGCTCGCTATAG
>CAYJFH010000052.1:0-12229 GCA_964369485.1 uncultured Rikenellaceae bacterium
CGTCCGACGACTTGCCCGAGTCGGCGGCTTGCACTCTCCTCTCTGCTCTGGTAAGTGAGCACCACTAAAATGTCACTCTATTACTTAACTATATCATAGCGTTTTAGTAACTATTCTGTAATTATTTTGTGAAAAAGTTGCTAAAAAATTTGCGTAATTAGATTATTAACTCTATCTTTGTGGTCTAATCCAGCGGGGTAGAGCAGTTGGTAGCTCGTCAGGCTCATAACCTGAAGGTCGGGGGTTCGAGTCCTTCCTCCGCTACAAAGACTCACAAGGAGATTATCTTAATAGCAAGATAATCTCCTTTTTTTTTGTGCTATAGTGTTAATTATCAGTTGGAATATCTATTTACTTGACTCTGGCACTTCTCTTGTTAGTTAAAATATTTTATAAATTTAGATGGGGCTTTCATTTAAATTTTGTAACTTTGTCGAGGATTTAGAGTGAAATAGTCCTTTGTGGTCTAGTTTTAATCTAATTTATTTAGAAAATAGCGACATTAGTATAAAATAATTAACAAAAGTCAAAGATGAGAATTAAAAAATCTGGTGCTACACTTAGCAAAATTGTCCAAATCGGTGAGAAGTTAAAGGTTCTAACAGCAGAGACTGGCAAGGAGTACATCCCTCTAAACCGTGGTGTTAACTCTGTTGTAAATATCGACCTTGAAGAGGTGGTAAAGACAATCGACTTTAACTCTACTGATATTCAGGTGTATCCTCCAGCAACAGGTTTCGCTCCACTTCGCGAGGCAATCAACCAAGAGTACTTCCAAGGTAGTAGCGATAAGGATAATATCCTAATCACTGCTGGCGGTATGAACGCTCTTGATCTTATTATTCAGACTGTAGATATCGAAAAGCTATTCCTTCCTATCTACTACTGGGGTTGTTACTTCCAGATGCTACAGGTTCGTGGTATCGGTAATGCTGAGTACTCGGCTCAGAGCGAACTATATGACAGAATCGATGAACTAAAGGGTAATGCGGTGCTTATCTGTGACCCGGGTAATCCACTAGGCGAGAAGTACGACGATGAGGAGCAATTCAAACTTATCAAGACACTTAGCGATGCAGGTGTAATTGTATTCTTCGACTCGCCATACCGCCGTATCTTCTTCGATACAAATGATACATACTACAAGCGCCTCTCGGAACTAGAGAATGTAGTAATCACTGAGAGCTTTAGTAAATCAGTGGGCCTTAGTGGTCAACGTCTAGGCTTTATCCACTCTACAAACAAGGATCTTAACTTGGAGCTAGCAATCCGCCTTATGTACTGTACAAATGGTATCAACGCCTTTGCTCAACAACTAGTGCTTCGTCTGCTAACTACTCCAGAGGGTAAGAAGGCATCTGACGACTTTAAGCATACAACTGCGGAGCACATCGCCCTTAATATTGCATACCTAAAGGAGCGTGGACTACTTGCAGAGCAGTACTACAGCGGCCCAACTCCAAAGGGTATCTTCGTTGTGGTTAACAAGACCGAGGAGGAGCTACTAGAGAAGTATATCGGTAGTGTATCCCTAGCGTTCTTCACTAAGAGCCAAAAGGAGGTTGCCAGCAAGTACGCTAGAATCTGCGTATCGGTACCTCACGATAAGTTCAAATCATACTTCGATGCAGTAGAGTAATTCTACAGCACCAAGTAGTAGATATAATCTATACTTAAGGGCGGAGCAATCACGGCATAGTGGTTGCTCCGCTTTATCGTTTTATCTAGTACAAAGAGTAATTAATTAAATTTTTTAATAAATATTTTATATCTTTGCGACCATAAAACTACTTTACCGCTAAAGTTGGGAGTCCCAACAACCTCTATCTATCCCCTTAAGGTAGAGGTTGTTGTGCGCAATATAGTGTAATGTGGAAAATAATTTAAGAGCTAGATAATAATTAACATTTAGTAATAGTTATTCTGGTGGGAACAAATAAAAAGAAGAATGAAAAACATTGGAAAGATTGCGGCGATAGTGCTGCTAGGTATGGTGGGCTGTACGAGCCCAGTTGAGGAGTCGACCACTGTAGAGACGACTAATTCACTACTTGTGAATATAGACAAAAGTGCACTTAGTCAGGGAGATAACCTAGGTGAGGTTACTATTGGTGCTTACGGTGCAGGTGGTGAACTACTAGAGGTAGTAGAGGGTGCGATACTAAATAGTGATGGACTCTACGTGGTGGATGTAGATCCAGCTGAGATAGATAGAGTTGTGATCCTTGCAGGTGATGAACCTAAACTTTCGGGGGCTATTCAACCGACTCTCTCTGCGCTAAATAGCTATGTGATAGAGAGCTCGGCAGATGCTCTAAAGCCTTTCTATCAGATGTCAAAGGCAAAGAGTGAGATTAAGGGTGGATACTTAAGTGCAAACCTCGAAAGGGGTGTGGCATCTATCGATATTAGGGTTCAGAGCACACAAGAGGTTGAGGTTAGCTCACTAAAGGTATCGGGGCTTGCTCAGAGCACTAACCTTATGGCAGGCTACTCAAAATCTGTTGGTACGCAAGCCGCTGAGGTAGAGCTAACGACATTTAGTACTCCAGAGGATGGTTACTATCGTGATGTTCTGCTGATGTATGAGCAGGTAGAGGCTGATATCTATGCAGTTATCGAGGCTAAGTTCTCTGGCTATAGCTATAGACTAGAGGTTGCCCTACCTGAGACCATTAATCGCAATGAGAGATATGTTATTAATATTAATAGCGAGGGCGCAAAATTAACCTCGGAGCTGAAAGTTGAGGATTGGGGAGTGAAGACAGATATCGACGCAGAGCCATCAGAGGTACTTGCAAAGGTAGATAGCCAGAACTCACTATTTCCCGAAGGCGCAACTCTGAGTGCGTCATTAGATACGATATTTGTTAACCCTGACTTTGCAGGTAGTGTAACACTAGCACTCGATGTTAATGGTGATGTTCAGTTATCTGATCCTCTAGGAGAGTTTGAGTTAACTAGTGCGCCATCTGCTAGCCCACAAGGCTATGAAAATACCTTTACCCTTAAATTCGAGGCGGTAAATATCCTAAAGCAGCTAACCTATACTAAGCTATTTGTAAAGGCTGCGGGCGAAGAGCTATACTCAGATCAATACATAACTGTGGTTAGGGTGCCATATAGAACTAGATTTGCTGAGTTTGAAGGTAACTCAGTAGGCACATCTATTAACTATGGCGACTACCGTGATGGTAGACTTGCAACTATTAGCTCGCTATATGAGATAGAGTCGATAGTAACCGAATCGATGGATGCTCAATTCGATTGGCTTAGAGTCGATCCCGTTGAGGGCACAGAGGGTCAATATAACTTAGAGGGAGGCTTTAAACCAAATGACGCAGAGGCTACAGGTCAACTACAAGGCTCTTCGCTAGTAGTTACATATAGCGATGGTTATGTAGAGACCTTTACATTCCAAAGATATAGAAAGTCGCTGCCTACGGTTCTTATTAATGGGCAGTACTGGATGAAGTATAACCTAAGGGGGCGTTCAAATATGTATGAGGATCAAATTAGCTTTGACCAAGATCAAGCAGATCTGTGGAACTACCTAAAGAGCGCGACGGCTGAGGAGTTTGAACTATATGCAGGTGGCCACTATAAGGGAGTTGAGACAACTTCGCTGACGCTTGTTAACCAGACTGATAGCACGCTTATTCTTCAGGGGTATGATGATATACCAGCAGCTAATACAAATGCGGCCGCAGCGGACTATATGACCCCAGCAGGCTTTATCCTACCTAGTACAGATGATATTGGAAATATCCTAACTAATAACGGAACACTTACGCTGCACTCTACATTCGACCATATTGATAGGTATAATACCAATAGCGGCAAGCGTATGCAGCTAGTGAGAACTACTAGAAATATCGAGATGCACGGCGTAGTTGACTATCCGATCTACTCAGTCCTAGTGGCAAGTAATGACGATCCGACCATACAGTTAGTATTCCTTTCGCTAGGTTCGCAGAACTATGAAGGTATATTCAATCCTGAATTCTTTGGAATTGCGATTGATAGCCCATCGAACAATAATCACTACTCAATTAACCATACCAATCGCCAAATGCGTATTATGAGCTATCTAAGTAGTACTACTCGATCACTAAGAGCAGTTAAGACACCAGTAACTTATATCGTGGAGGAGTAAGCACTATGAAGAGATTTTATCAATTTGTATTAGTACTCCTACTATCACTCTATGGGTGTCAGGAGTCAGCAATTACCGAGCAGACCTCAGATGGTTTGGTTGGTGAGCAGGTAGTATTTAACCTATCATTTGCTCAGAGTGAAGCGGAGGCAAAGAGCCGAAGCGCAGTGAGCAGTGATTTAAGCATATCATATCTACTATGCGATGCTAGCGGATACGTTATCCAAGATGTTACCTCACTCTATCGTGAGGGGCAATCGCAGATAGTATTCGAGCCACTAGCTGTAGGGAGCTATACCCTCTATGTGCTTGGTTATAACCAAGAGATGATAGATGCAGGTATGGTTATAGATAGCGATATTGAGAGTAGCCGTGATAGGTGGTTTCACTTTAATGTAAGTGAGTTGATGCCAATAGCCGATAGTGAACTACTATATGGAAGTTACGAGTTCTATATCGAAGATGACGCATCAGTCTGGTACGATCTAACGCTAAACTATCAACTAAGCGCTGTGAATGTGAATAAGGGTGAGATTTCGCCATACCTTAGCCGCAGTATTACCTCCTATAACTTAGTTCCAGAGGCGGCAGTGTCGTTATTCGATAGCTTTAGTGTAGAGGGGGAGTTCTCGGGAGCAAAGCCGCTATCTCTTGAGCCTGTCTCGATGCTTAATACCCAAACGCTATACTTTATGCCATCGGTGGAGCAGGGGAGTGTGAAGTTCGGTATTGAGATAAATACTCTTTCGCACGATAGTAGAGCAGGGCGTATACAGCACTCATTTAATGCAGAACTTAATAGCAACCACTTTACAGAGGTAGCAATGGATCTAAGTCGCCATCCAGACTATAACCTAGGAACTATGTGGGTGACCTTGGATGATGTTGAGGCAGTAGGAGTACCTAGAATCTTGCAGGATGATGAACCTAAGGAGATCTACTACGATGGTGCCCATAGGTCTTTCTATGTGAATAAGCCACTTCAAGTAGCTAAATCAGAGTCTGATAATGGAATTACAGCTAGACTATACTCTCCAGTGGGTATGAGCGATGTTACTATATGGGCACAGCGAAATGAGAGTGATCCAAGGGTTGCAGTGGCGTACTTCGACTCTATCCCCGACTTTGCAGACCTAGACTTTAGGCTAGATATAAGTGGTGATGAACGTGTGGAGCTAAGGACTGATGGCGGTAACTATATCTCGCTAGACTCTACCCAGATATCTAGCTATCTAGACGGTACACTCACAATTGAGAGTAGTTGTGAGTTTTGGGCAAAGATTCAGACTATTAGAGCAGGTTGGTTTATAGAGTACCACCACTATGAAGGCGACCCAGACGAACCAGATGGTGGCCCAGCTGGAAACTGGATTGGCCTTAGGCCAGTTCACGCAAGGGAGGGTGTTGCATTTCTACTTAATGCAGCCTATATGATAGCACTCGATGACTTTGCTGCTGAATTAGCTACATATCAGGGGCTTATAAATAGTAATGCTGGCCCGGGTTATCCCCTTGATCTGTCGATTGTGATACCTCAGATGGAGTCGCTATATCGCTTTAATCTAGGGTTAGTATATACCGGTAATGGTGTTGTTGGACTAGGAGGGGGCTCTGTTCTAGGTGTTAGTCAGAGTTCATACTTTAACCACTATGATAACTTACACCCTGCCGAGACATTCTTCCACGAGATTGGCCACTGTATGGGCTATAGCCACGATAGCGGTATGAGTTATGGTCCGTGGTCTGAGCAGCTATGTAACCACTTCTATAATGATAATCTACATAGATTCCCAGTATATAGCAAGTCAATTCTCAATTCAGTGAATAATCCAAATAGATATCTCTAAGGTATTACGGGGTGGTTACTATGAAAGTGGCCACCCCATTTTTTTATTCTATTATAGTCTCGTTAGCTATCTCCATCTCTCCTTCTTCAATAGTGAGGGATAGCTCTGCTAGAAACCTGTCTAGTTTGATGGTGATGGGGTGTATAGTGCCCCTTATAAGCTCTATTGAGGCATCCTCGACAAGTGTTGTGGCAACTCCTTGACTATCTATATATCTTGCACTGTACACCACTAGTTCGCTATACCCATCCACTGCCCACTGGTTGCTAAAGGGTACTGTACCACTAAGTGATATAGGTATCTCCACCTCCGTGGTCTCTGGGGTGAGTAGAATTGGCTGTGATTGGTTGAATAGTAGCTCTATTGAGCCCTCACTTAGGCTTTCGGTGGTGATGCGTAGAGTGGAGTAGACCCTCCGTAGCTCTATATCAATGGCTAAGTTGTCGCTGGGTGAGAATTGGCCGCTATAGCCTGCGTACCTCTTGAGCTGTGGACGGTCGTACTCGATAGATGCACCTTGAATATCGAGTGCAGCAGTGCCACTACTTAGGTAGTTTAGCGAGCTTTGGGATATAGTAAAGCGATTCTCTAGTGGTGTTGGGGTCGAGAGGTCGTGCACAAATGGCTTTTGGTAGCCCTTTGACTCGTGGTGGGCAACTAGGCTCTGCCCCTCAGATATTGAACTTACCGTGATGGAGTAGCTGAGGTTATCTGTAAGCTCGATTGGTGGGATAGAGTAGCTATTAAATAGGCCGTAGGCGTAAGGTATCTTAGCTCCATTAGGGTCGTGTTGATAGATCTGAACCGCTATAATATCACCTAAAGAAGTTGTACTTGCCGATATTGAAAAGGTCACCTCGCGTGGTGTACCCTCTTGATCGTAGGGTTCAATTGGTGCGGGACTTTGACAGCTCAGTAGTAGAAGGGTGATAAGTATAGTGAGGTATCTCATATTGCTTTTTTAAGGGATTAATTTTAATCCTAATATAGCAATAAATTAGTAAAACTATTGTTGTAAAGCGGTGATTTTTTGCGGTGTATATCTTTTATTGTAATGCTTTAAATGGTAGTATTTATGCTTAAAATAGTAAGAGGAGGCCTATTTCGACCTCCTCTTACTCTATTGAAAAAATATGCGATCTCTATTTTAGAGTGTTGCTTTAAAATAAAATATTTTAATTCGCTTATATTAAGGTAAGTTACTTAAGAGCGTTCAACCTCCCTTAGGTTGTCTATTTTCTTCTTCTCTAGGAAGTCGTAGATACCGCCAAGGTGCTCTATAACTCGCCCTTTGGAGAACTCATAGACCTTGCTAACAAGTCCATTTAGGAAGTCACGGTCGTGAGACACTAGGATAATTGTGCCATCGAAGTCTAGTAGCGCCTCCTTTAGAATCGCCTTACTCTTAAGGTCGAGGTGGTTGGTAGGCTCATCGAGAATCAGCAGGTTCACGGGCTCAAGTAGTAGCTTAATCATAGCAAGGCGAGTACGCTCACCACCCGATAGCACCTTAACGGGCTTATCCATATCGTCCCTGCCGAACATAAAGCCGCCGAGTATATCACGAATCTTTGTGCGAATATCACCAACTGCTACATCGTCTACAGTCTGAAATACAGTTGCATCTCCATCTAGTAGTGATGCCTCGTTCTGTGCGAAGTATCCAATCTTAAGGTTGTGGCCAAGTTGGAGCGAACCCTCGAAGTCGATCTCAGACATTATGGCCCTTACCATCGTAGATTTACCCTCACCATTACGCCCAACGAATGCAACCTTGTCGCCTCGCTCAATGGTCATTGATGCCTCACTAAATACATTTATATCGCCGTAGCTCTTCGATACCTCGTCTGCAATGACTGGATATGAGCCCGAACGTGGAGCTGGCGGAAATGCCATCTTTAGTGCGCTGCGATCCTCCTCGTCTACCTCAATAATATCTAGCTTCTCGAGCATACGAACTCTGGATTGAACTTGGTTGGTCTTAGAGTATGTACCCTTAAACCTCTCGATAAACTCCTTATTTTCGGCTATCATCTTCTGCTGGTTCTCATAGGCTGCAACTTGCTGTGCCCTGCGCTCCTCGCGAAGCTCTAGGTACTTAGAGTAGTTGACCTTATAGTCATAGATACGACCCATTGTAAGTTCAATGGTACGAGTGGTGATATTATCGACAAATGCCCTATCGTGGGAGATTAGCATCACGGAGTTGGAGTGGTTGATTATAAAGCTCTCTAGCCACTCAATACTCTCAATGTCGAGGTGGTTGGTAGGCTCATCGAGTAGCAGTAGCGTAGGCTTTTGAAGTAGGAGCTTCACTAGCTCGATTCTCATACGCCATCCGCCTGAAAACTCAGTGGTCTGCCTCTCGAAGTCCTCACGCTTAAAGCCAATACCTAGTAGTGCTCTCTCTACATCCTCTTGGTAGTTGGTAAGGTCGATATCGTAGAACTTCTCTGAGAGTGTAGTAACCTTTTCGATTAGCTTTAGGTAGTCATCACTCTCGTAGTCCGTACGAATGGTTAGCTGGTGGTTAAGTTCATCTATCTCCCTCTGGGCATCGAATAGGTGCTCAAAGGCACGACTAGCCTCCTCGACCACTGTCCTGCCGCTCTCCATCACTAGGTGCTGAGGTAGGTAGCCGATCTTGCCACCATCCGTTGCAGTTACTCTACCACGTGTAGGTGTCTGCTGGCCAGCTATGATCTTAAGCATAGTGGACTTCCCCGCACCATTCTTACCCATAAGGGCAATTCTATCCTTGTCGTTCACCACAAAGGATATATCCTTAAAGAGGCTCGAACCCCCAAACTCTACCGTTAGTCCATCAACTGATACCATCTTCTTCTATTATCTTTTTTTGTATATTCTTTTTTCTCTCACTACGCTATAAAGTCAAAACGAATCTTTCTCTATTCAAGTGCCCTACAGTGACTCGTAGTACTTAATAAATGACTCGTTGAGGCACTTCATGCCACCCGGGGTAGGGTAGTTGCCCGAGAAGTACCAGTCGCCCGCATTATTTGGGCATATCTCACGCAGAGTCTCGTTGGTTTGGAATATCAACTCAACCTCGCACTTAACCTCCTTAGGGGTTACAAGTCGTGCAATTTCGGCCGATATCTGCTCATTGGTATATGGCGCATATAGCTCCTTGATGTGGTTTACCATCTCTGAGCCATCTAAGCCTCTCTGAGCGATACACTCTCTATATACAGACTCTACAGCCTCTCTGGTACTTAGCGAAATAGCTGCCTTAAATGCAATAAGCTCAGCGATGTTGGCCATATCGATACCGTAGAAGTCAGGGTAGCGAATCTGTGGGGCAGAGCTGATAATTACTAACTTCTTAGGGTTTAGTCTCGAAAGGATAGTGATAATGCTATTCCTTAGAGTTGTACCCCTTACTATACTATCGTCAATGATCGCCAAATTATCTTGATTTGGGATTAGCGAGCCATAGGTAATATCGTAGACGTGGTTTGCAAGTTCATTGCGCTCACCACTCTCAGAGATAAATGTACGTAGTTTAATATCCTTGACTGCTACCTTCTCAAAGCGTACTCTCTGTGAGGTAATCGCCTCTATACTCTCCTTTGTAATCTCAGGGAGCTGGAGAATTGCCTCGTACTTCTCTTGTGAGAGTTGTTCGTTCATCCTCTCGTTTAGCCCCAGAAAGGCAGTTTCGGCAGTATTTGGAATAAATGAGAATACGGTATTTACTATATCGCCACCAATAGCGCCAAGGACAGCTGGAACAATTCTGCGTCCTAGCTCCTTGCGTTCACGGTAAATATCGGCATCGTTACCTCTAGAGAAGTATATGCGCTCGAATGAACACGGTGTAGACTCCTTGCACTCAGCTATCTGAGTGAGCTTAATAGAGCCGTCACGCTTTAGAATAATAGACTCTCCGGGATTGAGCTCAGTGATAGATTCTTGCGGTAGGTTCATAACGGTTTGGATCGCTGGACGCTCCGATGCAATTACAATAATCTCATCGTCTATGTAGTAGAACGCAGAGCGGATGCCCCATCTGTCTCTTGCGGCGAACATCTCGCCATCGCCAGTCATACCACAGATTACATAGCCACCATCCCATAGTGGCATCGAGTCACGAAGTACTGCCTCGGTATCTGAGTCGTGCTTGTCGATATAGAAGCCCAGCTGTTCGAGTAGGATAGTGGTATCGGAGGTTCTACGTGGGTGTTGTCCTTGAGCCTTTAGGTGTTCAAATACCTCATCTACGTTTGTGAGGTTGAAGTTGCCACATAGAGCAAATGTATTGCGGCGGTAGTTGTTGCGGCGAAGGTGTGGGTGGACATATGTCACTCCCGAGCGACCAGTAGTACTATATCTAAGGTGTCCCATATAGCACTCTCCAATAAATGGGTCGTGTTTGCCCTCTTTAGGTAGCTTCTCTATCTCCTTACCGATGTTTTGGAATAGTTCGGTAATAGCATTCTTTCCCTCTTGACGCTCTCTGAACATAAACTCCTCGCCAGCTTCTGCCTGAAGGTTTACGCAGGCAACTCCTGCGCCCTCTTGGCCTCGGTTGTGCTGCTTCTGCATCAGCAGATAGAGCTTGTTTAGCGCATAGCGTGGGGTGCCATACTTTTCGGTGTAGTACTTGGTTGGTTTGCGCAGTTTAATCAGTGCTACGCCACACTCGTGTTTTAGAGTCTCCATTCCCGTTCTGATTTGAAAAGTTGTATAAGTGATTATATATCAGAGATTACAATATATGTTCTCTTGTTATATAGCTGGCAAATTTAACAAAAAAGTGCGAGAACTATTCATCTTACTAAAATTTTATGATACATTGTGTCGTTTAACTTTTAAGTAAAAGTGATATCTATATATAGTTAGGTAGAGTCTATTATACTGATATATACTATTATGAAGTACAGAGGGTTGGGTGGGGTTCAAAAATCGGCAGTCAATTATAAAAAGATTGAGATTTTAAGGGAAATGTATTAAAAAATCGAAAAATTAATATATCTTTGCTCTGATACTATCGTAATAGAAGTATGTGTGGGTGGAAAATTTATTATAATTAAACAAAAACTATACTATTTTTTAAAGATGAAAAAGACAATAATGTTAATAGCAGCTATGCTATGTATCGGAGTTGCTTCGGCTCAAGAGATGCCGAATGTTAAGGTTCAAACCAAAGATGGTAAGACATTTAACACCTCTGAGCTTGTAGATGGTAAGACCCCGTTTATCATCTCATTTTGGAATACAACGTGTAGCCCATGTATTAAGGAGCTAGATGCAATCTCTGAGATCTACCCAGATTGGGAGGCAGAGGCTGACTTCCGCATGGTAATCGTATCTATCGATGATAGCCGTTCGGCAGCACGAGCTCGTGCAATCGTTGATGGCAGAGGCTGGACTGACTTTATTGCCCTTTTTGACCAAAACCAAGACCTAAAGCGTGCGCTTAATGTGATGCTAACGCCTCAAGTCTTTGTATTCGATAAGGATGGCAACCAAGTATATGCACACACTGGATATACTCCGGGTAATGAGGATGAACTATTTGATCAAGTGCTAGACCTTCAATAGTAGGGTCAAGAGATTTAAAATATATTTTCATGAAAAATATCTATAAGAACTTACTACTTTGTGCCTCTGTGATGCTATGTGCTGGAGGTGCATTCGCCACTGAGGTAGAGGCAGACTCAACTTTGAAACCTAAGGCTGTAGAGAAGAGAGATCTAGGTAGAATTACTGGTAGTTTTGAGACCAACTCTATCTACTACACGGACGTACTAGCAGGTAGCGGTGATCCACAATATGGCTCTAATAACTACCTAAAGCTAGACTATACAAATGGAGGATTCTCTGCTGGTTTTCAGATTGAGTACTATCCAGAGGTGCTTAGAGGCTATGAATCTAGACTGCAGGGTATCGGTGTGCCGATGAAGTATCTGTCATATCAGCACTCTAACTTCTCGGTAACAGTGGGCGACTACTATGAGCAGTTTGGTAGCGGACTTCTATTCCGCTCGTGGGAGGATCGCCAACTAGGTTTCAATAACTCAATTGGTGGTGCTCGTCTAACGTTCAATACCGATAACAATGCGATCTCGGCGAAGCTAATCTATGGTTTTCCTCGTGACTACTTGCACTCAACAGGCGCAGCAAAGGATGGATACACCTTTGATAATTCACTATTTAATGCCTATACAAATACGCAGATCTATGGTGCAGACCTTTCGCT
>CAYJFH010000052.1:12329-14636 GCA_964369485.1 uncultured Rikenellaceae bacterium
TATCATACTCAGCTCGCCTTGCATACCAATTCAGAAACCTCTCGGTTAAGGGTGAGTATGTAAGCAAAGGCGATGCACTGTCTACAGACTATACGTTGAAACCGGGTAATGCTCAACTTATCGAGGCTAACTACTCAGTAGCAGGCCTAACTCTATCGGGTGTATTTAGACGACTAGATAATATGCAGGAGATGGCGTATACCACTCTTGATAATCCCCTGACGGCTAATACCCTAAACTATATTCCTGCACTTGTTCAGGCGCAGACCTATATGCTAGCGGCAATTAATCCATATATCCCTAATATCAAGGGAGAGATAGGTGGTCAACTTGACCTATTCTACAACGTTAAGCGTGGAACTGGACTAGGTGGAAAGTATGGTATGAAGATCCATGCAAATACATCTAGATACTACTCCTCAACTAACTCTCAAGGCGCATATTATGTTAACAATAAGCTGAACTATGCAGACTTTAACCTAGGAGTTGATAAGACTTGGAGCCGTTCGTTTAAGACTAAGTTCCAGTACTCTCACCAAGAGATGTCTGCAGACTACGGCGAGAGTGGCGAACTAGATGTTATCGATGTATTTGTAGTCGATGCAACTTATAAGTTCAACCGCAAGTTCTCTCTTCGTGGTGAGTTACAGTACCTATCTTCAGTGGATATGGATGGCGACTGGGCAGCTGCACTACTAGAGGCTAACTTTGCTCCAACTTGGAGTGTATTTGTCTCAGATATGTATAATGTGGGCGCTACTAAGGAGCACTACTACTCAGTAGGCGTAAGCTATACTAAGTCGATTATGCGACTAGCAGTAAGCTACGGTCATAACCGTGAAGGACAGATCTGTTCGGGTGGGGTATGTCGTATGCAACCTGAGTACACTGGAGCTAATGTTCAGCTAACACTTCTATTCTAACTAATAATACCTATAAAAAATAACCTTTAAATTTCTAAAAAAATGAAAAGATCTATCCTAACACTATTCAGTGTACTACTATCGACACTTCTTGTCGCTTGTAACGGTACGGGTAATGAACCAGCGCCAGAAGAACCAACACCGGGAAATACAGCAATCGTTATCTCGGCATCTGCATCTACAGTATCGCTAGGTTCAGAGATTACCTTTACTGTAGCTATGAATGGTGCAGATGTTACCTCAGAATCTACAATCGTTAATACAACTGGTGGTAGCGAAGTTGAACTACCAGCAGGTACAAATACCTACGCAGCATCAGCAGCAGGTACATACACCTTTAGAGCTAAGTACAACGGCGAGATGTCAGGTAATGAAGTATCAGTTGTATATGGCGAACCATCGAAGCAATTCTACCGCCGTCATGCTCTATTTAGAGCAACAGGTTCGTGGTGCCCATGGTGTCCTATGATGAGTGATGCGGTTCATGCAGCAGAGGTTGCTGAGCCGGGTAAGTACCAAGATATCGCACTTCACTATGAGTATCCGGGTGATGCACAAGTAATGATGAGTGCTGCAAGTAGTGCACTGATTACTGAACTGAATCCATCTGGATTCCCAACTCTATACATTGACTACAACTCAATCTACACGCTAAGCAACAGCTCGGCATCGGCTAGCTCTATTAAGACTATCTCTGGCCTATCTGAGAAGGGTAACCCTACAGCAGCTGGTATCAAACTAGTTACAGCTATGGATGCAAGCAACCAAGTGACTGTAGATGTTGAGATGACGTTTACCGAAAGCGATGAGTATAAGCTATGTGTTGCACTTCTAGTTGATGGATTTAACTTCCCACAAAAGGATGGAAATATTACTGACCCTAACTATATTCAGAGTAACGTACTTTACGCATTCCTACAGAGTAGCACAGATGGTGAAAACATAGGTGCAGTGAATATGGGTGATGTTGTAACTAAGAGCTACACATATGACTTCTCTTCGGTTACTTCACTTCCAGAGGGTACAACCTACAAGATCGCAGCTTGGGTTAAGAGAGTTCCTAAGAGCGGTTCTAAGTACACTGTTAACAACATTGCAACATGTGCTCTAGGTGAAACACTAGACTATGTTTACGCTGAGTAATTAGAGTGTAGATTATTGGGGTAATAGCCGTAATCTAGAAATAGCAATTTTTAAGGAGCACCTATTCCACTTTGGTGGGGTAGGTGCTCCTCTTTTTATGCCACTGCTCAAAAACCGATGCGTTCCTGCGCACGGGGTGTTTTATTAGCTTCGATTTCGGAGTCCGCCTAGTCGTCGGCGGCTTGCACAACCTTGCTAAGATTTCGCTTGTGCATACGCACTTTTCAGGCGTGAAAAGATG
>CAYJFH010000053.1:0-14518 GCA_964369485.1 uncultured Rikenellaceae bacterium
CCAAGAGAAGATAGAGGCGGTTTCAAACCAAGAGAAGATAGAGGTGGTTTTAAGCCTAGAGAAGACAGAGGCGGTTTCAAACCAAGAGAAGATAGAGGTGGTTTTAAGCCTAGAGAAGACAGAGGCGGTTTCAAGCCAAGAGAAGATAGAGGTGGTTTCAGCCCAAGAGGTGACCGTGACTCTAAACCGGGATTCAATAGAGATGCACCATTTACGCCAATCACTCCAGAGCAACGTGCAGAGGCACAAGAGAGAGCAAAGCGTAGAGAAGAGGCAGCCGAGAGGTTCAGAAAGAGCCAACGTGACAATAACGAACTTAAGGACTTAGGTCGTCAGATTGACGATATACTAAGTGGCAAGGATACTACTGAGGAGGCTCCAAAGCCTAAACTAACAGAGAAGAAGGTTAAGGAGAAGAACACAGACCTTAGACTTAATCGCTTTGTGGCTCAAAGTGGCGTATGTTCACGCCGCGATGCCGATACACTTATCGAGCAGGGTCTAGTAACTGTTAATGGCGAGGTAGTCACTGAGTTTGGTATTAGAGTAAACCCAGATCGTGATGTGGTTGAGTACAACGGCAGAAAGCTATCGGGCGAGAAGAAGGTATATATCATTATGAACAAACCTAAGGGCTTTGTTACCTCGGTAGATGATCCACACAACGATAAGGTTGTTGTAGATCTACTAGGCTCTAAGGTTCCACAGAGAGTCTACCCTGTTGGCCGCCTTGATAAGGAGACCACTGGTGTACTACTACTTACTAATGATGGTGAGCTAACCAGAGAGCTTACTCACCCTAGCTTTGAACATAAGAAGATCTACCACGTATTCCTAGACAAACCTTGTAATACTTGGGATCTTGAGGCACTTGCCAACGGTATCGAACTTGAAGATGGTGAGATCCACGCAGATGAGATATCATACGTAGAGGGTAACAAGAAGGAGGTAGGTATCGAGCTCCATAGCGGTAGAAACAGAATCGTTCGCCGTATGTTCGAGCACCTAGGCTATAAGGTAGTAAAGCTAGATAGAGTCTACTTTGCAGGCTTTACTAAGCTAGGCCTAAGACGTAGCCACTGGAGACACCTAACTCCAAGAGAGGTAGCACAACTTACAAATAAGAAGTTCAAGTAGAGCTATATGGCCATAGTCCGTAAATTTGGTAGTGAGCGTAGAGCAGCTCAAGAGATTGCATCTACCTCAAAGTCCGAGGGATTGACCCTTATGGGTATCGACCCCGGCACTAACTTTATGGGCTATGGCATAATAAAGATTGAGGCTGGCAAGGCTAGACTCATTACCTATGGAACAATTAGACTAGATAGCACATCTGATCCATATGAGAAGCTAAAGGCAATCTTTGTACAGATCGGTGTGATTATCGAGGAGTTCCGACCCGACGAAATCGCTCTCGAAGCTCCATTCTTTGGGGTAAATGCCCAGAGTATGCTAAAGCTAGGCCGAGCGCAAGGAGTTGCAATGAGTGCAGCCCTTAGTCGAGGTATAGATGTATTTGAGTACGCCCCAACGGCCATTAAGCAGTCAATTACGGGTCGTGGTAGAGCAAGTAAGGAGCAGGTAGCCGATATGGTCTGTAGAATTCTTGAAATTGAAGAGAATATCGAGAAGTTAGATGCAACCGACGCACTAGCCGTCGCAATGTGCCACTACTTTGAGAGTAACTCTCCACTACCGAGCAGGAACAAAAGACAGAGTTTTAAATCAATAATTACCCAACAAAACAAAGAAAAATGAAAAAGATCCTAACACTAGCAGCAACCACTGCACTGCTATTCTCTTGTGGAGGTAGCACACCGACTACACCATCATTTACAATCACAGGACAGATCACTGGCCTTGAATCAATGGTGTACCTTACGTACTTCGATGGTACTGGAATCTCTACACTTGACTCTACTATGGTAGAGGAGGGCGGAAATTTCGTACTTGAAGGCGCTGTAGGACTTCCAGTTCTATCACAAATCACAAACTCTAAGGGTGAGACTGTGAGCTATGTATTCCTTGAAAACTCACCAATTACAGTAAAGGGTGACATCCAAAACCCAGAGGCTATTGTAGTTACAGGTAGTAAAGAGGGTGCACTTATGGACTCTCTAAATGTATTGACTGAGCAAGCTAACTCAATGGAAGAGTACATGGCTATTGCCAGTGAATTTATCACCAATAACAACGACAGAGTAGCCTCAGCATTTCTCATAGCGAATAATCTAGCCTCAATGCTAACCCTAGAGGAGCTAAATGAGTATAAATCAAAGCTAGATAAATCTCTTGACAACTCTGTATATGTTAAGCTAATTAACGACCGTATCACTATTCTTGAGAGCTCGGCTGTAGGTCAACCATTTATCGACTTCACATCTCAGGATGTAGATGGTAATGAAGTTGCACTTAGCTCAATCGCTGGCCAAGGCAAGTGGGTGATGCTAGACTTCTGGGCAGCTTGGTGTGGCCCTTGTAGAGTTGAAAACCCTCACGTAGTGGCGGCTTACAACAACTTTAAAAACAAGAACTTCACAATCGTTGGCTTCTCACTAGACGCTAACAAAGAGGAGTGGATTGCAGCAATCGAGAAGGATGGTCTTACTTGGACTAACCTTTCGGACCTTGACGCTTGGGGGTCAGCTCCATCAAAACTATATGGCGTTAACTCAATTCCAGCAAACGTTATCATCAACCCAGAGGGTATCATCGTAGCTAAGAACCTTCGTGGCGAGGAGCTAGAGGCATTCCTTAAAGAGAATGTAAAGTAGATATAACATTTTAGTACTAAACCACTAAAATAGAAGGTAGAGAGCCGTAACTATCACAGCCCCAAAAGTGCGGGGAGGTGCATAGATACGGCTCTCCTATTTTATAAAACAAAAGATATGACCACTAAGGATATTGGTAATCGAGGCGAAGATATAGCCGTAGAGTTCCTATGCGCTCAAGGTTATACTATCGTGGAGCGTAATTGGCACTGTGGCCGTGGAGTTCACTGCACTGGCGAGATAGATATTATCGCCACAAAGGGCGATACTCTACACTTCATAGAGGTCAAGTCTAGGGCAAGTCGGGCAACTAGTGGTGACTTCTCGCCCGAGGCGGCACTTACAGAGAAGAAGATAGAGCGCATTCGCCTAGCAATCGATGGATACCTCCAACAGCAGAACTACTTGGGTAAGGTATCGATGTCACTGATCGCCATAAACCTCCAAAGAGATGAACCACCAGCAATTCGCCTATATGAGGATATAAGGATTTGGTAAGCACTCCCTTGACGGGAAAATATATACAATAGAGCGCAGCTTTTTTTTAGTTGCGCTCTTTTTTGTACCTTTGCGGCTTAGAATACTAAAAAAACATTTTTAAAAAATAACCTAAAGAATTAAATGGAAGATAATAGAGTAATCGCTCTTGCGGCGGATCACGGTGGATTTGAGATGAAGGAGTTTGTTGCAGGCTACTTAATCTCTCAGGGATATGCAGTTAAGGACCTTGGATGCCACTCTTCGGAGTCGGTAGACTATCCAGAGTTTGGGCACAAACTAGCGGAAGCTATCCTAAGTGGTGAGGCTAACCTAGGCTTTGCATTCTGCGGCTCGGCAAATGGAATTTCTATGAGTATCAACCGCCATAAGGGTATCCGCGCAGCTATCTGCTGGAAGGAGGAGATCTCTTCGCTAGCTCGCCTACACAACGATGCAAACGTATGCTCTATCCCGGGACGTTTTATCGACCAAATTGAGTGTGCAAAGGTTGTAGATGCCTTCCTTAACACTGAGTATGAGGGTGGCAGACACCAAGCCAGAGTCGAGAAGATTGAGCTATAGGGATATGAAGAGAGAGGAAATAGAGTTAATGCTACCAGTGGGTAGTTGGGAGTCACTCTCAGCTGCTATTCAAGGTGGCGCAGATGCTATCTACTTCGGAGTTCAGGGGCTAAATATGCGCTCGGCATCGAGTGTTAATTTTTCGCTCGATGATCTAGCTACAATCGTAAAGAGGTGTAAGGAGAACTCAATTAAGAGCTACCTTACTATCAATACTGTACTCTATGACGAGGATCTAGCCTATATGCGTGAGGTAGTAGCAGCAGCTAAGGAGCACGGCGTATCGGCAGTTATTGTCTCGGATCAAGCAGCCCTTATCGAGGCTCACAGAGCAGGAGTGGAGATTCACCTCTCAACTCAACTCAACATCTCAAATATCGAGGCAGTGGAGTTCTACGCTACCTATGCCGATGTTGTGGTACTTGCTCGTGAACTATCACTTGATATGGTAGAACATATCTACAGAGAGATTGAGCGTAGGGATATTCGTGGTCCTAGGGGTGAGCTGATAAAGATCGAGATGTTCGTTCACGGTGCTCTATGTATGGCAGTGAGCGGCAAGTGCTACCTAAGCCTACACGAGGCTTGGAAGTCGGCAAATAGGGGGCAGTGTCGCCAAATTTGCCGTAGAAAGTATGATGTTAAGGATGTTGAGACTGGCTCGGAGCTAGTAGTAGATAACCAATATATTATGTCCCCAAAGGATCTATGTACCATTGAGTTTATCGACAAGGTACTCCACGCAGGTGTTAGAGTGCTAAAGATCGAGGGTAGAGCTCGTGGCGCAGAGTACGTTCGCACACTATCTGAATGCTACGGCGAGGCGGTAAGCGCAGTCTGTGACGGCTCGTTCAGCGAAGAGCTAACAGATAGCCTAAAGCAGCGACTACGCAGGGTATTTAATCGCGACTTCTGGTCGGGATACTACCTTGGCCATAAACTAGGTGAGTGGACTGAGTCATACGGTAGTTCGGCTACTCGTCGCAAGGTCTACGCAGGTAAGGTTACTAACTACTTCGGAGCAATTGGCGTTGCGGAGGTTAAGCTAGAGGCAAACGATATTAAGATAGGCGATGAACTCGTATTTATCGGCGCTACAACTGGCGCACTAGAGATGGTACTCTCAGAGGTTAGAGTAGATCTAAAGGCTGTTGATGTAGCTAAAAAGGGCGAACTATGCTCGATTGCAACCCCTGAGCTTGTACGTAGAGGCGATAAGCTCTATATTATGGAGAGTAATGAGTAATATCCACACTATTATACTTGGGAGCAAATCTCCTAGGCGTAGAGAACTACTAAGCGATATCGGCTACAGAGTTATTGTAGCCGATATAGACGCTGATGAGTCATTTCCAGAGACTATGGAGGCAAAGAGCGTTGCGCCATACCTCTCAGAGGTTAAGAGCGAGTGCTACACCTCTCCACTCACTGAGGGCGAAGTACTAATAACTGCCGATACGGTAGTTATCCTCGAAGATAGAGTACTAGGAAAGCCTGCGGATTCACTAGAGGCAAAGTCCATGCTTCGCTCCCTTAGCGGGCACACTCACTCAGTTATCACGGGGGTAACTCTTCGCACACCACAGAGCACCAATACATTTGCAGTAGAGACAGAAGTTGTATTCCGTGAGATTAGTGATTCTGAGATCGACTACTACGTCGAGAACTACTCACCACTAGACAAGGCTGGAGCATATGGCGCTCAAGAGTGGATAGGCACTATTGCCATCACTGAGTTTAGAGGTTCATACCACAACGTCGTAGGACTTCCAGTGTCGCAAATTATGGAGATTCTAAAGACGCTCTAGTTAATCCCAACACTATCTAAGATCTTAGAGGTTGCACCTAGATGCTCCTCTACATATACCCTAGCCGTTGGGCCAAAGCTCTTACCTTCGCCTAGGTAGTAATCAAAGGCTGATTGCAGCTCCTCATAGTTAGATATAGAGCGAGATGCGCCACACTTTAGTAGCCCAACAGCCTCTCTAAACTTACCATACTTAGGGCCAAATACCACTGGAACGCCCCAAGCCGCAGCCTCTAGAGTATTGTGGATACCTGCACCAAAGCCACCCCCAATATAGGATAGCTGGCCATATCTATATATTGAGCTAAGTAGCCCAATAGTATCAATTACAAGTAGCGAGGCAGAGCTATCAATCGCCCCATCTGAGTACTTAGCCGCACTTCGACCACTACTACTAATCAATCTATCTATCTCCTTTGTCGAAATTTCGTGAGGTACTACAATAAAGTTCCAATCTGGGCGTGCCTTCATCACCTCTACTAGTAGCTCCTCGTCCTGAGGCCAAGTGCTACCACATACTACCGTCACCTCACATCGATCAGCAAACTCCGCTACACTATCAATCGCCTTTGCGCTCTGGGTTAGTGTAGAGACCCTATCGAAGCGTGTATCGCCAGCAACCACTACTCTACTACTATCAACTCCAATTGAGCTGAGTAGCTTGGCAGACTTTCTGTCCTGAACGAAGATGGTATCGAGTAGCCCCAACATATCCCTATAGAACTTGCCGAAGCCTAACTTATTGCTAAAGAATATAGAGTCCTCTCTATATATCGCAGAGACTGTATAGGTCTTTGCCCCAATTGACCTTAGTGTACGTAGCATATTATACCAATACTCATACTTCACGATATAGCACTCTTTGACTTGCAGCGTCGTAAAGAATTTGTGCATAGCCTTAGGGGTGTCAATCGGAAGGTAGTAGACCTCATCCACTCCCGAGTAGTTCTTACGCACCTCATAGCCCGAAGGCGAGAAGAATGTAAGGATAATCCTCGCTTTTGGTCGGCGCTTTCTCAACTCCTCAATCAGTGGCCTACCCTGCTCGAACTCGCCGAGCGAGGCGCAGTGAACACATATAACATCCCTTCCATCGTGTGGCTTAACCCTCTGAGTTCTTCGCCCACGAACCATCAACTTGGCTTTACGATTAAGTGGTTGGAGTAGCCATAGTAGCCCTCCAAAAAGCCTCATACCCACATTATATATAAATCTATGCACAGCCTATCCCTGCTAAACTAAAGTATTGTACTATCTAAAGAGTGTGATTAACATTGCTGCCATCGAAACCACTGAGGTTGAGATACTGATCCACCCTTGAGTAGTCATCGGTTCAACGTATGGACGATATGGCACAACTATCTGACTACCCGGCTTAGGGCGATATGACGCACTCACAGCCTTTACCATACCATTCATCTCAATTACAAATGGTTTGCGCTTCGCCTGTGAGCTATATCCACCAGCATTCTTTATGTAGTCCGAAACCCTTAGGTTCTTATGGTAAGTCGTTGTAGTTGGGTAGTATACCGCACCACTAATTGTAACAGTTGGCGAGTAGCTAGGCACATTTAGTAGGTCGCCTGCACGCAGTACGAGGTCATACTCCGACCCCGGGTTATCTATCGCATCCCTTAGGTCTATACCCACAGTGTAGTAACTTCCAACCTCTGTATATGTATCTACAATTTGGCTTACATCTTGGTCACGAAGTAGCGCTTCACGCTTAGCCACATTCGACAGTGAGCTTAGCGAGCGCTCACGCACTGCATCTGTCTCAGTAAATATCCTCTGAAGACTTGCACCATCAACATAAGCACCCTCTGTTAGTCCGCCCGATGCCTTAACAAGGTCAGAGAGTCTATCATTTGCATCTACTAGCACGTGGTCACCATCAAAGTTAACCTCGCCAGTGATTGTAACGATTCTCTGCTCTACATATCCCGGAGATTTGCGCACAAATACCACATCATATGGCTCTAGTTCAAACTCTGCAACTCCACCATCAAGCTCAAGGTCGCTAGGGACTGTAAAGCTAAATAGTTCTGCACGTTCATTACTTGCCTCTAGGGTCTCTTGATCCTTTACTCTTCGTGCGATCTCAATTCTTGCAAGCGATGCTGAGTTCTTCAGTCCTCTACCCATAAGGATAATATCTTCGAGGGTCATTCCGCTACCATAAGGCACCGTTGTAGGCATATTCACCTCGCCTCTAATGGTAACTGTTGTACTCTCGTTCATATCATTAATTGAGCTTACCACTACCTTGTCGTCACTCTGAAGTTCGACATCAGCGGCGCTACCCATTAATATAGCGGCAATATTAATTGGAATAACCTCTAGGCTTAGGTCTGGGCGAGTTCTAATAATTTGAGCACGTCCTCCAAAGGCATCATCCCTTAGTCCCTGTGCCTTTGCCACAAGTTCACCTACTGTAGAGACTCTATCTGAGAGTTCATAGTCACCCTCACGCCATACAGCTCCCTCGATTGAGACTCTATTTTCGTACTTATCCACTACTGCGCCAACTGTGATTTTGTCCTTATCATAGAGTATAAAGTCCGCAAAGTCTGGGGTATCTACCGTGTGGATTGTTAGTTGCTTGCCACCTGCTCGTCTCGAGATTGTTATAGATTCTCTATAGGCATCACCAGCAAATCCACCAGCATACTCTATTATATCCTCTAGGTTCTGCTCCCTGCCGAGTTCATAGAGCATTGGGCGGCGCACATTACCCTCGATCTCCACAACGCTGCTATATGGTGCAATAACTACTAGGTCGCCATCTTGGAGCCTTTGGTCCATAGAGGCATCGCCACTGAGTAGATAGTCATAGGCATCAAGCGATGCAACTAATTTTCCTGCTCTATATAGCTTTATATCACGAAGGCTACCGATATCACTAACACCCCCTGCGGCATAAAGGGCATTGAAGATAGTTGCAAGTGATGGCAGTGTATATGTCCCCGGAACTAACGCCTCGCCAACGATATTTACGCTAATTGAGCGGAAGTCACCTAGTGTTACCTTAATTTGAGTCGATCCTATTCCAAGTCCAGAGAATGACCTCTCCAGCTTAGACTTAATAAGTTTTTCAGCAGCCTCAATTGAGAGTCCGCCAACATTGATAACCCCTACCCTAGGGATAGATACCGTACCCTCTGGCGACACCTTCAGCTTATACTCAGCCTCAGCTGCTCCCCATACTACAACTATAAGTTCATCGCCCGATGAGACGATATAGTTACTAGGAGTTGGAATACTATATGATGGTGCAAATGTTAGGTTCTCCCTTGAGAACATATCACGACCGAAGATCTGTAGCTCAGAGCCCTCACCTGCGATAAGCTCATCTCTGCTAGGAGGAATATTTTCGATTACATACTCTCTCTCTGTATCACTCGACACAATCGGTTCGCTCTGAGTTGCAATTGTTGCTGTTTGCACCCCTTGTTGCTGTAGTGCGCTTAGTTGTGCTAACTGTTCGGGGGTAAGTTCTGGCACTTGTGCCATACTCTGCATACCAATAAGTAGCATAACTACTGTTGATAAGATTAATGAAAGAGTTCTTTTCATCTATATTTTAACTATTAAATTAGTTTTAACAAATCTCCTTATAAGTTACAAAATTAGCAATTTTAATTAAATTATTTAGTACTTTTGCCTTAAATTATCACCTACAAAAAGTTATACTACAAATACTATGCATATTTCACTCAATAGCCCTACGTGGGATAGATCTCAATATGAACTTATAGACTCTGGCGAGGGGTATAAATTAGAGCGCTTCGGTACAAATATTTTGATTCGCCCTGAGCCTCAGGCGCTATGGCGTGCAACTCTCAGCGAAGAGGAGTGGGGAGAGATGGCATCAGCTTCATTCCACCGAGGTAGTGGCGATGGCGATAAGGGCAGTTGGAATATAAAGCGTGGTGTTGCCGAACAGTGGTGGATTCACCGCAAGATGGCTCACGGCACCCTTAAGATGCGTATGGGACTCACCTCGTTTAAGCACGTAGGAGTATTTGCCGAGCAGGCTACAAACTGGGACTTTCTACAGCAGAGGATCGCAAAGATGGAGAGCTGCAAGCTCCTAAATATGTTTGCATATACTGGTGGGGCTTCGGTTGCAGCGGCACTTGCAGGCGCTGAGGTGACGCACCTCGACTCAGTTAAGGCTGTAAATGTATGGGCAAGGGAGAATGCCGAAACCTCGGGGGTGAACTCTATAAGGTATATCACAGACGATGCACTCGACTTTGCACGCCGTGAGATTCGCCGTGGCAATAGCTACGATGCGATTATCCTCGACCCTCCAGCCTATGGCCGTGGCACCGATGGACAGAAGTGGGTACTAGAAGAGAATATATACGAGATGCTAACACTATGCGAAGAGATCCTAAGCCCTAAGAGCGGCTCTGTTCTACTCCTTAGCCTCTACTCTATGGGCTTCTCGGCACTACTCGCCCGCACACTTGTCTCTCAGATTTTTGGAGATAGTGTAGATATCGACTTCTCAGAGCTATACCTCAAGGATAGCTTTCAGAAGGATCTACCGCTGGGGCTATCGATAAGGGTTACTAGACTATAGGGAAGGATATCTCCTATTCATTATATATAGAGAGAGGAGTGCTTTGGAAGTTTATACCTCCAAGCACTCCTCTCTCTTTTCTGTATATAAGCTACCTAAATTAGAGAGCAAATAACTTATAACCAACCGATACCGAGAAGGTATTGACCTTAATAGATTCGATTGAACCTGAGACCTTATTTGTCTCACTCACTGGGATAATAAATCTAGCATCTACATTTAGGTTACGAGTTAGCTGATAGCTCACACCGACTGGAATTGAGAAGTGTACATCGTGGAAAGCAGACTTATTTTCGCCATTGCCCAACAGAGAACCTACTGTAGCATCGCCTTGGGCACCAAGAATGATTGACGGCATAATACCGATATTAGCAGATAGTCCACCAAGGATATAGAATTTAGCCATCAGAGGAATATCGACATATTGAATCTTCTGATCCATTTTAAACTCACCTAGCGAAACTCCCGGCATAATATCTAGACTCTTCTGCTCTAGTTGAAATCCACGCTCGCTGTATAGTAGTTCTGCCGATAGCCCTAGAAGTGAAGTTGGTCTCACCTCAACAAATAGACCTGCCGTTAGGCCTAGTGTAAGGTTACCGCTTATTCCTTGGTACTCATCCACACCATTGACATTAACGCCCGCTTTAGCTCCTAGGCTGATAAAATTATGGTTCTGCGCCTGAATAGTTGATAGTGTCGAGACAAGTAGCACAAGTGCTGAAAGTAGAATTTTCTTCATTTTTATATAGTTTTTGTTAAAAAAATACACCATTGCCACTTACCGAAACTTTGAGTCTCGGGCAGTGGCAATGGTGTTATAAATTTGATTTTCGGGGAGTTCCTTAGAATCTCCAACCAACCATTAGGCTAAATGTACCGTTCTTAGCACCACCAAGCGCTTGCTCAGTTATATTACCAATTGTTACCTCTTTATCGATATTTGATAGTGGAATTTTGTAGCGAGCATCTAGTAGTAGACCACAACCAAATTGCCAGCTCACACCAATTGGAAGTGAGAATACCGCATTTTGGAAAGTATCTGCGCCAGATTCAGAAAGACCAGCAAAATCTACTGTTGAGTTTAGAAGGAACGCTGGAGCGATACCGATATTAGCCGATAGACCATCAAGAAGATAGATCTTAGCCATTACAGGGAACTCTAGGTAGTCAAGGTTAGCTGTAGCGTCACCTAGCATAGTAGTTTGAATAAAACCTTGGTTGCTATATAGCGCCTCTACTTGTACACCTACTAGTGAAATTGGGCGGATCTCAAGGAAAGCACCACCTGTGAATCCACTCTTAACTGCGGTCTCTACATTTTCAAGTTGGTTAAGATCGCTGAAGTTTACACCAGCCTTAACACCGAAGTTAAAGAATTGGTAGCTTTGAGCCTGAACAGTTGCTGTTGCACAAAAGATTAGGGCTGCACATGCCATTAAAAATTTTTTCATTTTTCTGTTTTGTTTAGTTAAAATTATATAACTTTTCGGGGCAAACATAGGTAATTTATCACGAAGAATCAAATTTTTTGGTGCTTTTTCTTAAATCTTAACATAAATTAGCACCATATTTTAGGGTAAATAGCGGTATATTTTCCAATAAAAAACAATACTTTAGAAGCCGAAGCCGAGCGTTAGATTTACCGAGTTATTCCTCGCATCGCCAACAGATAGAACACCCGCAATACTATTTACACTATTTAGGCTCTGAAGTGCTAAGTTATAGCGCAGGTCTATGAGTATTCCGTTATCAAATTTATAGCTTACCCCCATCGGAATAGATAGTACCACTGAGCGGTAGTAGGTCTCATCACGATTATAGAGATCCCCAAGGCTCTCAAAGTAGTAGTCGCCATTAGCATCGAGAAGGAATGATGGCATCACCCCCACATTTAGCGAAAGACCTCTATAGATATATAGCTTTGCCAAGATAGCCATATCGACATAGCTAAGGGATTGGTCGACACTGCCTCTAAGGTTTAGAGCCGACTCAGTGATATGGGCATCACCCAAGAAGCCACGCTCAGAGTACGCACCCTCAAATGATAGTGATAGAAGGTCAAACGCACGGTACTCTACAAATAGACCAGCTGTGAAGCCTACCCTATCTGTACTCTCTAGAAATTCGATATTGGTGGTACTGCTAAATATAGCACCTGCCCTTACCCCCCACGTTAGATCCTCGCAGATCTGAGCCCTTACTTGCGTTACAGTACATAGCACTACGGCTATGGTTAGAGTTACAATTCTTTTCATAATGGTTATGTTTAATTACATTGTTAAAACTATGTCCATCGCCACATTGACCCACTCAATGAAATATATTGTCACTCCTCTTTTAAATTCTCTTTCAAACAAATATAGCGAAAAATATGCTAACTATCAAATTTTTATCACTCTAATTTACATCCCACATCATAGCAGTAGGGCTATCCCCTATCGAGCGTTCTAAAGCTCGAGGGGGGATAGCCCTACTATATATAGTTACTACTATAGTGGATCTATAGTCTAATTCCAATGGTTAGGCTGAAGGATTCACCCCTTGCACGATTAAGCTCATCGTAGTACTCTGCCGAGACTCTATCAAGGGCGTAGGCATTAGTTACTGCAAAGCGGTATCTAAAGTCAAAGCTAATACCAGAGTCGAATAGGTAGCTCACACCGAGTGGAATTGACAGCATCGTCGGCTGAAAGTCAAGTAGATTAGTCACGGTTGAGACCACTGTAAAGTTTGAGTCCAGCAGCACCGATGGCATAATACCGACATTTACCGAGAAACCCTTATATAGATATATCTTCGCAAGGATTGGAATATCTAGAAAGGATAGCTCTGCGCTAAAGACCTGATTATTGTGGCCACCAAAGGCGTCGTAGGTATTTGAGCTATATAGTAGTTCGCCAGAGATGCCAAGGAAGTGCACTGGGCGAAGTTCAGCGTAGAGACCGCCAGTAAATCCAGCCTTTAGGCCAGTATATACATTTGGAAGTGGTGATAGCGAAGTGAAGTTTACACCTGCCTTTAGTCCATAGCTCAGCACCTCGAAGTGTCCCTGCGCCTTTGTCGAAGTCAGACTAACTGAGAGTAGTAGAATGAGACTTAATAGAAATTTTTTCATACCTTTGTTAATCGTAATTTAGTTATTAGAAAGGGAATCATAATGGTCAAAAGTATAAAAAATAGGAGTTATTTCAAAATAAATCTTTCACTTTCGGTATTATATCGTAGGGATGATGGCTACTCTGAGATTGAGACCGTTATGTATCCAATCATAGATAATGAACTCAGTGATGAGATTGAGATTAGCCTAGCCGATCAGTTCTCATTCACCACCTCGGGCATCGAGGTTGACTGCGCCGTGGAGGATAACCTATGTGTAAAGGCATTTAGGGCTATGCAGCAGAGATTCTCGCTCCCCGAGGTACATATCCACCTCCATAAGTCCATTCCATTTGGTGCAGGGCTTGGCGCAGGCTCGGCAAATGCAACAGAGGTACTAAAGATAACTAATCAACTCTTTGAGCTCTCACTAAGCGCGCAGGAGCTAGAGGATATAGCCTCTACACTCGGTAGCGACACTCCATTCTTTGTTCGTAGCACCCCATCACTCGCTCGTGGGCGTGGCGAGGTACTATCCGATATAGATGTCACCCTATCGGGATACTATATATACTTTGTAAAGCCAGATGTTGGAGTTTCCACAGCAGTGGCATATAGGGGCGTAGAGCCACATATCCCTGCGCTTATGCCCTCCGAGGCGATAGACTACCCAATAGAGAGGTGGCAAGAGGTACTACACAATGACTTTGAGCCAGCCATATTCAAGGAGCTGCCAATACTTAGCGATATTAAGCAGAGCCTAATTAATAGCGGAGCGATATATGCCTCGATGAGCGGTTCAGGTTCAACGGTATTTGGTATATTTAGAGAGATGCCACCAATAGAGTTCCCATTCTTTACGCACTGTAGCTATATTGAGTAGTTTAGGGTGAGGGTCGTTGGACGGCTACAGAGTTTCTCTAGCTTGACTTTGCGAGAGTAAACTAAACCATGTAAAACTTCGTTCCTCTTCAGCCCGCGGGACGCTGAGAAAAAGTAAGTGAGCCTGAAATCTGTAATAGAAACTATAGGAAAGTGCGAGCCGCCGACGACTAGGCGGTGACTATTTGCAGCGAGGAACGAGCGAAAAATAGGCCACCGACTCGGGGGAGTCGTCGGTGGCCATATAATTTCTCTAGCTTGGCTCTTTTGAATTAATCTAGTTAAGCATAGTGCATATCACTT
>CAYJFH010000054.1:0-14420 GCA_964369485.1 uncultured Rikenellaceae bacterium
GCAGGAACTAAGAGATTAGCAAAAGCAGAGCTTAGAACGGGAGAGAATAGAGGAGAAGGGGAGCCGAGGTCTTTTGATTATAGGTGTGCTGAGATAGAGGCGCACTTAAAGACTAAAGACAGGTAAGAGGCTCAAAAATGAGATGAAGCCCACGAAGGGACTAACTTAAAAAAACAAAAAGTAAAAGAATGGCAAAACTTGCTGCAATCGAAAAGGACGGAACAGTGATCGAATCACTATCAAATGCTATGTTTAGAGTAGAGCTTGATAATGGTCACGTAATCATTGCCCATATATCGGGTAAGATGCGTATGCACTATATCAAGATTCTTCCTGGTGACAAGGTAAAAGTCGAAATGAGCCCATATGACCTAACTAAAGGGCGTATCTCATTTAGATATAAATAGTCCTACTAAATTATAGATAAGATAACGAACTATTCAAGTTACTTTTAAAACAAAAAACTAAAATGAAAGTAAGAGCATCAATCAAAAAGCGTAGCGAAGACTGCAAGATCGTACGCCGTAAAGGTAAGCTTTACGTAATTTGCAAGAAGAACCCTAAGTTCAAACAACGCCAAGGCTAGAGTTTTAGCCAATGCGCAAGGGGTGAGCAATTTTTTTTAGCAGATTTGTACTATTTATGAAACTCTTAAGAATTGAACTCAGAGAGCCCCAACCAAACTATTTTTTTTAAACGCTAATCAAAACAAATAAGAATGGCACGTATAGTAGGTGTTGATTTACCTAAGAACAAAAGAGGCGTTATCGGCCTCACCTATATCTACGGTGTTGGCCGTAGCCTTTCAAGCCAAATCCTAAGCAAAGCAGGAGTTGACGAGAATGTAAAAGTAAAAGACTGGAATGACGATCAAATCGCAGCAATCCGTACAACTATCGCAAGCGAAGGCTTCAAGGTAGAGGGTGAGCTTCGTAGTACTGTTCAGCTAAACATCAAACGTCTTATGGACATCGGTTGTTACCGTGGTATCCGCCACCGTATCGGTCTTCCACTAAGAGGTCAAAGCACTAAGAATAACGCTCGTACTCGTAAGGGTAAGAAGAAAACTGTTGCTAACAAGAAGAAAGCAACTAAATAGTAACCAAGTCAAAACAGTAATTTTTAAAGAAAAATGGCAAAAAAGACAACACAAACCAAAAAGAGAGTTGTTAAAGTTGATGCACTTGGTTCAGTCCACGTTTCTTCTACTTTCAACAACGTTATTGTTACCATTGCAAATGCGCAAGGTCAAGTTATCTCATGGAGCTCAGCTGGTAAGATGGGTTTCCGTGGTAGCAAGAAAAACACTCCTTATGCAGCACAAACAGCAGCAGCTGACTGCGCTAAGGTTGCTTACGACCTAGGTCTTCGCAAAGTTAAAGTATATGTTAAGGGTCCAGGATCAGGACGTGAATCTGCAATTCGTACAATCAATGCAGCAGGTATCGATGTAATCGAAATCGTAGACGTTACTCCAATCCCTCACAACGGTTGCCGCCCACCAGCGCGCCGTAGAGTCTGATTCTCTTCTCGGTGGGTTAAACCGCTGAGGATAGTTTCGTAACTTTTTGTAACATATAAATAACAATACAAAAGAAAATTAAACAAAGAAATGGCAAGATATATTGGACCAAAAACAAAAATTGCTCGTAACTTCGGTGAGGCAATCTTTGGCGCAGACAAAACTCTAGACCGCAAGAACTATCCATCGGGACAGCACGGTCTAATGCGTAAGCGCAAAAAAGTAAGCGAATATGGTGTTCAGCTTAAAGAGAAACAAAAGGCTAAAGCAATCTACGGTGTACTAGAGAAGCAATTCCGCAGAACATTCGAGGCTGGTGCAAGAATGGGTGGTATTACAGGTCAAAACCTTCTTATCCTTCTTGAGAGCAGACTAGACAACGTTGTTTACCGTATGGGTATCGCTCCAACAAGAGCAGCAGCACGTCAGCTTGTAAGCCACTGCCACATCACTGTTAACGGTGGTGTACTTAACATCCCTTCTTACAGAGTTAAGGTAGGTGACGTTATCGCAGTGAGAGAGAAGTCAAAATCTCTAGAGGTAATCCAAAACTCAGTTAGCTCAGCAGCTCCTCAATTCTCATGGATCGAGTGGAATGTAGCTAACCTTGAGGGTAAGTTTATCCAAAGCCCAGAGCGTTCTGAGATTCCTGAGAACATCAACGAGCAGCTAATCGTCGAGCTTTACTCTAAGTAGTAATTAGCAGCGATTAACTTCGTTAAAAAATTAATGGGGAGGTTAACCCCTCCCCAATATAAAGATAACATTTTCCTTATATAAGTAAAGATACAAAATGGCTATATTAGCATTTCAAAAACCCGACAAAGTGATCATGCTTGACGGCACCGCAACTTTCGGTCGCTTCGAGTTCCGCCCACTTGAACCAGGGTATGCCATTACCATCGGTAATGCGCTACGTCGTATTCTACTAGGCTCGCTTGAGGGATACGCATTTACTTCTGTTAAAATTGACGGAGTAGACCACGAATTCTCTACTATTGAGGGAGTTATGGAAGAAATGATTGAGATTATCCTCAATCTAAAGCAGGTGCGTCTTGTTCGTACAGTAGAAAACACCGACCACGAGACAGTAAAGGTTAACGTAACTGACCTTACTGAACTAACGGCTGGTCACCTTTCTCAGTTTATGACTGGCTTTAAGGTTCTAAACCCAGAGCTTGTTATTTGTCGTATGGACAAAAACGTGAAATTCCAAATGGAACTTACCATTGACAAGGGTCGTGGTTACGTTCCAGCTGAGGAGAATAGAGTGGCAGATGCTCCTATCGGAGTTCTTCCAATTGACTCTATCCACACGCCAATTAAGAATGTGAAGTATGCCAGAGAGGACTTCCGTGTTGAGCAGAAGACTGACTACGAAAAGCTTATGCTTGAGATCACTACTGATGGCTCTATTTCACCTAAAGATGCACTTAAAGAAGCTGCGAAGATCCTTATCTTCCACTTCCAACTCTTCTCAGACGAGAAGATAACTCCAGAGGCAGAGGTTAAGACTGTGACTGAAGAGTTCGACGAAGATGTACTACATATGCGTCAACTACTTAAGACTCGTCTTACTGAGCATGACCTATCGGTTCGTGCACTTAACTGCCTTAAAACAGCTGAAGTTGAAACACTTGGCGACCTTGTTAAGTTCCACCGCTCTGAACTTCTTAAGTTCCGTAACTTCGGTAAGAAGTCACTAACTGAGCTAGATGAACTACTTGCAAGCAAGGACCTTCACTTCAGTATGGATGTATCGAAATATAAGCTAGATAAGGAGTAATTAATTAAAAAAAGTCTTCTTAACTCCGTGCAAACCTTAATTAATAGAGATGTACGGTGTGCAGAAGAACAGAGACAATAGAAAAAAATGAGACACGGTAAAACTGTAAATCACCTAGGGCGTACGTCCTCACACAGAAAGGCGATGATGGCAAATATGGCATCGTCACTTATTCTACACAAGCGTATCGAGACTACCCTTGCTAAGGCAAAGGCGCTTAGAGGCTATGTAGAGCCACTTATCACTAAATCAAAAGACGATTCAACTCACTCACGTCGTACAGTATTTTCATACCTAAAGCGCAAAGAGGCAGTTACTGAGCTTTTCCGCGAAGTTGCTCCTAAGGTTGCTGACCGTCCAGGTGGATACACTCGTATCCTTAAGACAGGTTTCAGAAAGGGTGACGCTGCTGAGATGTGTATCATCGAGCTAGTTGACTTCTCTTCATACACTCAAGCTAAAGAGGAGGCTCCTAAGAAGAAGACTCGTCGTTCGGCAGCTAAAAAAGCAACTCCAGCTGTAGAGGCTGCTCCAGTTGTTGAAGAGGCTCCAGTAGTAGAGGCTGAAGAGGCTAAAGCAGAGTAATTATACTTCTATCCCATAGAGAGGATCTAACCACTTTAAGTTAGTGACTCGGGAAGAGCAGTCTACTCTAAAGAATAGATAGAGGCGTAGTTTGCAGAGATGCAGACTACGCTTTTTTGTGCTCTATACTGCTATTTTTTAGGGGTTGCGTGGAGTTGCTATTGTTTATTTAGGAAATATTTATTATCTTGCGAGGATAGATCTGCTGCAGGGGGTAGCAGTTAGTATAACTTTAATCTAATTCAGTACTATGAAAAGAGCACTAAGAGTAGTAGCTACACTATCTATGTTGCTACTTCTAGCTGTGGGGTTTACAGCGTGTGAAGAGACAAAAGAGCCTACTAACCCAAATACAGAGGAGCCAACGCCTGAGCCCGAACCTGAACCCGAAAAACCAATCTATGCCGAAGGTGTACCATATGTTGAGTTTGTAAGCTCTACACATTCATCTGTTGTGGTTGATAGTAAGCTCAATGGATATGAGGGAACTTTCTACGTGACGCTATACCCTAAGGAGAACTTTGAACTCGAATTCGCCGATGATACCCTCGCACTTGCAAGTGCATTTTTACAGATGGAGCTTAATGAGTGGAGTGGTGATCTAACTACTGCCAACCCATCGGTATATGATAGCGAGCAGAGAATTGACCTATCGGACGCATGGATGTGCTATGGTGATAGGGACTATGTGCTATTTACATTTGGTATGAATGAGCTAGGTATTGTTACAACAGATGTTGCAGGACTTGATATTCGCACAGCAGAGTATCCAATCGCAGAAGTTGCCCTAACAGTAAATAGTACCTCTACTAGCGGTATTACTGTCGATGTGACTCCAGTGGATAAGGAGCAGAGCTACTTTATCTTCCCATATAATAAGTACGACTACGAGAGTCAATTTGACGCAATGCCCGAGGGACTTGTGACAGCTATGGCTAGCGGTATGATCTCTCAGGGTATTGACCCACTTACAGTAGATAATATCTACTCATTTGTCGGAGATCAGAGTATAGACTTAACTCAAGGGTGGAGCTTTGAACCAAATACAGAGTATGTAATCTTAGCGGTTCACCTAGATCAGAACTACTCACAGAGCTCAAAGGTTTCGGTGCTAGAGACCAAGACCGATGATTATGCGGATATTCAGGGTGAGTTAGCTTCATTCACTATCTCTGATATTACATATATCGATGCAACTATTACAGTTGATGCTGGGACATTCCCGGGTGTCTACTATATTGCTCCGATGCTTAGGAGTGAGTTCGAGGAGGACTTTATGAGCGACTTCGATGCGCTAACTAAATTTATGGTAGAGTTTGAGATGAGTCGTGGCATTGACTTTACAACCCCTAATGGTGGTCGACTACACCAAGGCAACTCTACATACAACCTTTCGGATGGCTCGTGGTATATGGTGCCCGACGAAGAGTACTTTATGGTTGCATTCGGGGTGCTGCCTAATGGAGCAATTACAACTGAACTGCTAGTCTCTGACTACTTCTACACTAAATCAGCAGCAGGATTTACAGTTGAGATCGTTGTAGAGCCACCGACTGACAACAGTGTGAGCTTTGCTATGACTCCATCTGTGGATGACCTTACATATATAGTAGCGCCACTAGAGAAGTCACTAGTCGATACTATGAGCAATAAGCAGATCGAAGATGCTATTGAGTTCTACTACGGTGGACTTATCGAAACTATCGGACACCTAGAGAAGGGAGCTGCTACTAAGGAGTTTAACGGTACGCTAAAGAGTGGGACTGAGTATGTAGCGGTCGGGTGTGCCTACCTTGCAGGTATTGGCCACGTCTCAGATGTGGTTACTAAAGTTCCATTTACTACAACGGGTATCGCCGTTCCAGATATAGAGATGCCAGAGAGGATAGTTATACCTCAGGGCGTTGAGTTCGGTGAGGTTACCGTTCAAGAGATTACTGAATCTACGGTAGAGTACCTAGTAGAGCCAGCAAATCCCGAGGAGCGCTACTTCTGCCACGCAATGACCAAGACTCTATATGATAGATATACCTCAATGGAGGAGTTAATCCTCTCAGATCTAAATTGGTTGTACCAAGATGCCATCAGAGAAAATATGACCTTCGGTGGCATACTTGCACGACAGGCGAAGTATGGAGTTCTATCGGTGCAGAACTTTATTATGTACACCGACTCCGGCGACTATGTGATATATGCCTATGGTATGGATATAACCACTGCGCAGCCGACAACAGAGGTTAAGGTAGTTCACTTCAATAATCTTGACACTAGACCTGCACCTATGCCAGCACTAACAGATCCAACTACTACCGAGATCGAAAGGGTAAAGGCGGGCAGATTCCCAGTGGAGAGCTATGACTATGTAGCGCCAATTAGTACTACCCCAATAGATCCAAGCTTACCTATCGAGCAGTGGCTATCGAAAGCACCAAGACGCCTTTAGTTTTAGAGTAGGATAGTCACTAAAATACTATATATAGCTATAAGATGGTAGGCCTTACGTAAAAAAATCGCACTTTGTGGCTATTGCCCAGTGCGATTTTTTTATATAATTTAGCCCGATATTTGCTACTAAAAGTAAATCATCAAAACTAAATATAATTACACTATGAAAATTGAAAGAATTGTAGCACGAGAAGTGCTAGACTCACGAGGAAATCCGACTGTAGAGGTTGATGTAATGCTAGAATCTGGAGTAATGGGGCGTGCCTCAGTGCCATCGGGCGCATCTACTGGCGAGAATGAGGCTATAGAGCTTCGTGATGGAGATAAGGGTCGCTACCTAGGTAAGGGAACACTAAAGGCCGTTGAGAATGTGAATAGTGTTATCGCTCCTGCGCTTGTTGGAGTCTCTGTGCTTCAACAACGTGCTATCGACCAACTAATGCTTGAACTTGATGGAACTAAGACTAAGGCTAAGCTTGGCGCTAATGCAATCCTTGGGGTATCTCTAGCTGTGGCTAAGGCTGCTGCAGAGTACCTAGGTATGCCACTATATAGATATATTGGTGGTACCAACACTATCACTCTTCCAGTGCCGATGATGAATATCATTAATGGTGGTTCGCACTCTGATGCTCCTATTGCATTCCAAGAGTTTATGATCCGTCCAGTTGGTGCATCTTCATTCCGTGAGGCTCTAAGAATGGGTGCAGAGGTATTCCACGCACTTAAAGACGTTCTTCACAAACGCAACCTATCGACTGCTGTTGGTGACGAGGGCGGTTTTGCTCCTGCACTTAATGGTACTGAAGATGCGATTGAATCTATTATCGAGGCGGTTGGAAATGCTGGCTATAAGATTGGTGAGGATATCACTATCGGTATGGACTGTGCTGCATCGGAGTTCTTTAAAGATGGAATCTACGACTACTCTAAGTTTGAGGGTGCAGGTGGTAGAAAACTTACTATCGAGGGTCAAGTTGACTTCCTAGAGGAACTTGTTAATAAGTACCCTATCGACTCTATTGAGGATGGTATGGGCGAGAGTGACTGGGCTGGTTGGAAGCTCCTTACAGAGAGAATCGGTGACCGCTGTCAACTAGTAGGTGATGACCTATTTGTAACTAACGTTGAGTTCCTATCTAAGGGTATCGAGACTGGTTGTGCAAACTCTATCCTAATTAAGGTTAATCAGATCGGCACACTATCGGAGACACTTGATGCAATCGAGATGGCTCACCGCCACGGCTATACCTCTGTTACTTCGCACCGCTCGGGCGAGACCGAAGATGCAACTATCGCTGATATCGCAGTTGCTACTAACTCAGGTCAGATCAAGACAGGTTCACTTAGCCGCTCAGACCGTATGGCGAAGTATAACCAACTTCTACGCATCGAAGAGGAGCTAGGCGATACCGCAGTATATGGCTACAAGCGTATCTCTTAATTTCGTTTAAGCAGATAGTATTACTATAATAAAAAGAGAGTGGAGGCTAACGATTAAGTTAACCTCCACTCTCTTTTTTCTCTCTATCTCTATGAGATATTACTACATCATATGCCTTGAGCCTTTACCACCGCCAGATTCGTGTCTGCGGCCGTCACCGCTCTTATTCTTACGAGTGTCGAACTTAAAGCTAAGTGTTACCATATAGTAGCGGCCAAGCACCTGCGACTCGGTAAGTTGAGTATATGTATCGGCTGCATATTGCCAAATAGACTTATTCTGGTCTAGTGCATCATATACTCCGAAACGGATCTCTGCTGAGCGATCCTTTAGGAACTTAGCACCGATAGCGGCATTAACCATTGCATAGTGCTGTTCATATGCCTCGAGTGTTCCGAATGTATTGCGCCAAGATACATCACCATTGATAAAGAAGTTCTTCAGGAAGATGATATTTGCATTGGCTCTAATATCGTGTGAGAAGTAGCGGTCAAACTCCGATACGCCACCCTCTGTAAGGCTCACACCCGGGCGGTAGGCAAGGGTAAAGTCAACATTCTCTGAGATATTCGATGTAAGCTGAATATTCATACCCATACGGTTGCTAATAGAGGTGTACTCTACATTGTCCGAAATCGATGGAGTATTAGCGTAGCGATAGTAGCCCATTACGCTCATATTGCTCGATAGTGGCTTGATACCAAAGCTAAGTGTAGTGTATAGCATTGCATTGGCATAGCCTTGAAGGTTAACAGGGGTAGAGTACTGTGCACCCTCTACTACCTTAACACCATTAATCTCAGTATCTTGGGTGATAAACCTGCGGTGCATAGCTATATAGTCCGAAGTAAGTGTACCGCGCACAAAGACGTTGAAGTTAAAGTTCTTCTCTGGAATCGCTAGGTTATAGCGAGCAGTAAGTTGGTGTGAGTAACTCTGTTTAAGATCAGGATTACCGCCAGAGACCTGTAGTGGGTTGGTGGTATTGAGGATATTCTGTAGCTGAGTAACCGATGGGAATATAGAGTTAGTCATATAGTCCACCTTTAGCCTAGAGCGCTCACTCGGGGAGTACGATAGCGATAGAGATGGGAGCACCGCCTCGAATCCGTAGCTGTCGTTCTTTGTGATATTATCATATAGAGGTGTTATCTGCGAGTTGTTTAGTGTCGCATATTGATAGTTTACATTAGCCGTTAGGTTGAATGCCTTGCCAAGGGCGAAGTTATAGCCAAGACCACCAAGGTGAGTAATGTAATCGCGATTAATGTAGTTCGTTGTAGAGGTGTCTTGAAGTGAGTAGTCCTGTAGTAGTTGATCGTAGCTAAGTCCCTTATTGTCGCTCAGTGACTCATTATAGTTGATCATATATGTAGCCATCACCCTAGAGTTCTTACTCAGTGGCTCTGCATAGGTAAAGTTACCCTTAACGCTATAGCCCGAGGCATTAACTAGACCTAGTAGGTTGATAGTATCGACTACCATCGCTCCCATATCGGGGATATTACTATATTGTGAGAACTGGTTTCTATCGCCATTATCGCTATTGCCACTAACAACACCACCAACGCTAATCATACGGCCGTGGTCCGATAGCCTGCGCTGCCACCATAGTGAACCCTCACCACTCATACGCTCTAGCCTTGTGCGGTAGTATGATGAGCTGGCATTAGCAGGGATAATTCCGTTATCTAGGAATGTTTCAGATAGGGCACTGCTCGTTCCCATATTATTATCGTATGTTCCTCGGATTTGGAATGTAAGACGGTCGGTCTCGGCTGGGTTCCACTCCACCTTTGTAAATAGTCTGTGTGAGTTGCTGTAGCCCATAGATGAGTCTGCTTGAAAGTAGTCTCTCGTTTGGGTAAGGTAGTTCTGCTCGATGTTGCTCCATCTGTCGGCATTTGAGCCTGAGTAGAAGTAGTTAGATGTAACCTCTACCTTCTCGAACTTACCAGAGTAGCTACCTCCTAGCATATAGGTCTCGGCGATACCGCCCCACGTAGGGGTTGTAAAGCCCGACAGATCAGCAGTGTTGCCGCTCCAACTGCTGCGACCGCCGCCGCCCCCACCACCGCCGCCGGTGATATCCCTAGGGCTATAGTCCCTACGATTGACATTGTTTACTTGCCCCACGATTGTGAAGTTGTGAACATCGCCAAACTTGTTGACCTGAAGCCCTGCAATATACCTGCCATCTTGGCCATAGCCCACAGTAGCCCTACCTGAGGTAGAGTTCATAACGTTGCGTTTGGTTACTATATTAATAGCCTTGATACGCTGCCCGTCGTCGAAGCCCGAGAACTTAGCGTCATCACTCATATCGTCGAATAGTTGAACACTCTCAACTGCATCAACATTTAGAGACTTAAGGGCTAGCGATGGGTCATCCTCGAAGTACTCCTTACCGTTGACATATATCTTAGTGATCTTCTCGCCCTGTGCCTCAAGATTTCCATCATCATCGGTAATGACACCCGGCATCTTCTTTAGTAGATCCTCGGCCGTAGCATCTGGATGGGTCTTGAAGGCAGCGGCATTGAACTGTAGTGTATCATCCTTAACCATACTCATTGCAGCCTGACCTACTACTGTTACCGATTCGATAGCCTTAGTGCCTACCGCAAGGGTCAGTGAACCTAGATCCACAGTGCGCTTATCCATAGGTACTATAACATTTAGTGGTGTGTAACCAAGGTATGAGATAGTAAGGGTTACCGCCTTATCGCGCGTAACTACTCTAAACTTACCGTCTATATCTGTGGCAACGACTCTGCCTCGCTCAGTAAGCCTTGCTGAGTCGGCGGCGTTGACCTGTACCATTGCGCCAATTGCAGGTTCTGGGTCATCTGCAAGGCGAACCACGCCTGTAATGGTTGTGGATTGTGCTGCCGCACCAAGTGTGCATAGCAGTAGAAGAGTTGTGAGTAGAAATTTGTTCATTGTCTGTCTGTTGAGTTTTGTCTAAAACTCTTAGATGCTTAAAATGATAAAAGGTTAAAATTTAACTGTTAAAAGATCAAATAATTTACCAAAGGGTGTAGGTGTTGTAACATTTTTGTAATATATTTGTAACAAAGCAGAAATATTATCGTCATAATTTTGCAACGTTGAAAAAGAGCCCTTTAAATAGGATTGTAAAAGGAAAAAGAACAATTAAAACGATGAATCTTAAGAAGAAGTTAATCTTTGTCGCTATGCTACTATTGTGTGGAGGAGCAGGCGCGCATGAAATTGAATCTCTAATGGGTGGAGCTGACTCTGTAGCTGCTCCAGAGATAACCAAGGAGGCGATACTTAGCCACGATATGGGTGAACTAGGTAAGCTTAGTGTTACGGGTTATATCCAAGTACAGTGGCAGATGGCCGAAGCGGAGGGTGTATCTGCATTCTCGCAAGGGGGATCATTCCCAGATAATGCTGATAACCGCTTTGCGGTGAGGCGTGGTAGAATTAAGCTGAAGTATGATATTGGTATCGTATCGCTTGTCTTCCAACCAGACTTCTCTGAAAAATCTGTAAAGATTCGTGACGTATATATTAAGGTGCAATCTCCAAATAAATTTATCGGAGGGCAATTCGGTGCATATGACCGCCCATTCGGTTATGAGATCTCATACTCATCCTCTAAGCGTGAGACACCGGAGCGTAGTATGATATTCAATTCGCTATTCCCCGGAGAGAGAGACCTAGGTGCAATGGTGATTATGAACCACGGAGGGTTTGCCCTTAATGCAGGTCTATTCGATGGTACTGGTGTTGCCTCGGAGATAGACAGCTATAAGGACTTTATCGGTAGACTTACATATAGCACAGAGCTTAATGGTGCTGATCTATCGGCTGGATTCTCATACTATAATGGTACGGTGGTTAACCCTACTCAGGCATACTATGAGTACCAAGATGCAGTAGGCTTTGTGGCACAATCAAGTGAGCAGTATAGCGGCTATCGAAGAGAGTACTATGGTGTGGGCGCTACATTCCTAAAGGATTGGGCTATTGGTAAGACAAACCTAAGGGCAGAGTACCTATGGGGACAACAGCCCGGAACTCGCCAATATAATAGATCGCTAATCGGTGGATATGACCTAACTGTTACCGATGATCCACTATACCTACGTAACTTCCTAGGTGGATATATCCTTCTGGCGCAAGATATTGCAGATACTAAGCACACGGTAGTTCTAAAGTATGACTACTATGATCCTAATACTAAGATTGCAGGCGATAAAATTGGTATGCTTGCAAATACTGGAGCTGCTGATATTGCATACTCTACATTCGGTGTGGGATATAACTATAGGTGGAATGATAACCTAAAGTTAACACTATACTACGATATGATCAGCAATGAAACCTCGCAGTACCTACTAGGTTACGAGGGTCGCATTAAGCAGAATGTATTTACAGTTAGACTACAGGCGAAATTCTAGTAAAGTATATTTTTTAAACTATATAAAAAATGAGCAAGCAAACTATTCTGGTGGTAGACGATGAGAGGGATCTACGTGAGATTTTAGCATTTAACCTCTCGAGAAATGGATATGCAACCCTAGAGGCTGCATCGGCCGAGGAGGCGGCTAAGGTCTTAGAGTCGGGCGAACCAGTCGAACTTATACTACTCGATGTGATGATGGGTAGCCAAAATGGATTTGAATTTGCCGAGATGCTAAAGGGTAAGGGAGTTGAAATTCCGATTATATTCCTAACAGCACTAGATACAGAAGACCATCTGTTAAAGGGATTCTCTCTTGGAGCAGATGACTATATATCTAAACCATTCTCAATGGCAGAGGTGCAGGCTAGAGTTAAGGCAGTACTTGCTCGCTCTAGTACCACTCAGACACAGATGGTAAAGGTTGCTGATATTGCAATTGACGAAGAGGCCAAGAGCGTAATGGTTGGTGAGACTCCAATTCAACTTACAAAGACTGAGTACCAACTACTGCTCATCCTATCTAAGAAGCCGGGTAAGACCTTCTCGCGCGATGAGCTACTTAGTAAGGTGTGGGGCTCCGATGTATATGTTGAGACTCGTACGGTCGATGTCCATATCGCAAGACTTAGGAAGAAGATCGAGGCGTCTGAGGCTACTATTACCTCACGCTCGGGATATGGGTACTCAATTAACTAGCTCTAAAGATGCCGAAGATTAAGCGTGCAGAGCTGAACTATAAGCGTAGACTATTCCTATACTTCCTTGTTGTATTCGGAATATTTACACTTGCCGTTATTGCATTCGAACAGTGGAGGGAGAGGGACTTTAGGGTTGAGAAGCTATCCTCGACGCTCAATGCATTCTCATATGCGGCGGAGTTAAACCCAACGGCGACCCATCTGCCTAATGAGATGCGAGTAACTATTATCGATAGAGCTGGTAAGGTGCTATTCGATAATGGAGGAATTGATGCTCAGGAGATGGAAAACCATAGTAGCCGTCCTGAGATAATTGGGGCTAGTGCGACTGGTACGGGCTATAATATTAGAACCTCGACCACTACGGGCGATATGTACTTCTATCACGCTAGAAAGAATAGAAGCGGTGAATTTATTAGAGTCGCTCTTCCCTATGATGATGAGACTAAGTCGCAATTAAATCCAGATAATAACTTTCTGTTATTTGCGCTGATGCTATTCCTTCCTGCGATGTTGCTGTTGTGGCTTATCGCTAGGAGGTTTGGGCGAGATCTTGAACACTTGAAGTTAAACCTAACTCGTGAGGTGCAGGCAAGGGCACAGCTCAAGGCGGAGATGACTAGTGCCATTGCACACGAACTTAGAACCCCAACGTCGGCTATTAGAGGATATTCAGAGACGCTATGCGAAGAGGGTATTGACGATGCACATAGAGATCAGTTTATACGTAGGATTCACTCGGCATCGCTGAGGCTATCGGAGCTGCTGGAGAATGTGTCGCTGCTGAGTAAGATGGAGGAGGCTGCCTCTAAGTTTACATCACAAGAGGTTGATGTTGCAAGGCTTGCCGAAGAGGTGGTCGAGGAGTTTCAAGGTATGGCCAGTAAGAGTGGCGCTAAGGTGATATGCGATATCCCGCACGGTGTCGTTGTTTCGGGTAGTAAGACGCTGATATATTCGGTGTGGCGCAACTTGGTTGAGAATGCGCTGAAGTATAGCGGTGGGGGAGCAACCATTGAGCTAAAACTATGTAGTGAAGATAGTGACTTCTACTACTTCGCAGTCAAAGATAATGGAAGTGGGGTAGATGAAAAGCACTTGCCTAGACTATTTGAGAGGTTCTATAGAGTTGAGTCTGGTCGTACTCGTGATGATGGCGGCTCGGGGCTAGGACTCTCTATCGTTGCCCATGCGGTACAGCACCACGGCGGTGAGGTTACTGCGAAGAGCAAGCAGGGCGAGGGGTTAGAGGTTAACTTCAACCTGCGTAAAGGGTAGAGTATTGCCGCCGTTGTGGTAGTACTACTATATATAAGGAGGGTTACTTGCTTGGGCAAGTGACCCTCTGTTGTTTTATCCTTAGCTAGGTACTCCCCGCATATGGGTGCTTTTTATCGCTACTATTTCGGGGCACTCCTAGTCATTGCCTCCCTCGCGCAATCTTTAAGTATTATTATAGTCAGTTTAGAGTAATGCAGTTTTCGTCAGAAAACTGAGCCGTC
>CAYJFH010000055.1:0-10013 GCA_964369485.1 uncultured Rikenellaceae bacterium
AGTGCGTATGCACCTGCGAAACCTTAGCGCCTATTCGAGGGGCTTTCGACTAGGCGAACACCGAAATCGAAGCTAGGAAAAAGCACCCGTGTGCGGGGACGCACCGTCGGACGGCTATAAAATTTCTCTAGCTTGGCTCTGAAAAAGAACACTAAAATGTCATCCACGAATCTCTATCCATCGTCCTATAGCCTATCGCCTCGGTAATATGTCCCTCTTCGATATTTAAAGAACCTTCGAGGTCGGCAATTGTGCGAGCAACTCGAATAATTCTGTCATAGGCACGAGCCGAGAGCCCTAGCGAAGTCATTGCATCACGCAGCAGCTGCTTTGTGCTATCTGCCATCTGACAGTGGGCATCCATTAGCGAAGGGGTCATCATAGCATTACAGTGCGCAGATGTACCCTCAAAACGTTCGCTCTGTATCTGTCGTGCTGCCATAACCCTTGCCCTTATCTCAGCACTACTATGGCCATCTCTAGGCGCTGACATACTCTCAATATCTACGGGTTGAACCTCGATATGTATATCGATCCTATCGAGTAGTGGCCCAGATATCTTACTTACATAGCGACTTACTGCCGCTGCACTACAGCTACAACTCTTTGTCGGGTGGGTTCTATATCCACAAGGACATGGATTCATAGCCCCCAGTAGCATAAAGTTTGCAGGGTAGCGCACAGAGTATCTAGCACGTGAAATCTCAATCTCCCTGCCTTCGAGCGGTTGGCGCATAACCTCTAGGGCGTGGCGAGAGAATTCGGGCATCTCATCGAGGAATAGTACGCCATTATGTGCTAAGGATATCTCCCCGGGTTGGGGTGATGCGCCTCCACCTACAAGCGCCACATCTGAGACCGTATGGTGAGGTGAGCGGAATGGGCGATGGGCAAGTAGCCCCTTAGTGCTAGTGGCTTTTCCCGCCACTGAGTGTATCTTTGTAGATTCTAACGCCTCGGCGAGTGTCATCGGCGGAAGGATTGTGTGCATACGTGATGCCAACATACTCTTACCTGAGCCCGGAGGCCCGACCATCAAGATATTATGACCACCAGCTGCTGCTACCTCCAGCGCACGCTTTGCACTAGCCTGCCCCTTGACATCGAAGAAATCTACCTCGAAATCCTCGTAGTTGGCATAGTACTCTGCCCTTGTATCTAAAACTGTTGGTTCGATAGATGGAGCCTCCTCTAATATCTCTATAACTTGGGTAATATCCTCAACCCCATATACCTCAATACCTTGGACTACAGCCGCCTCTTCAGCACTCTCTTTAGGTAGGATAACCCCAGAAAAGCCCTCTTTAAGGGCTGAAATAGCTATAGGTAGCGCACCACGCACGGGCATAACTGTTCCATCTAGCGAGAGCTCGCCCACGATGATATATCGAGATAGTAACTCTTCGCTGATAGTACCGCTTGCCCCGAGGATACCGATGGCTATTGGTAGGTCGTAGTGCGAGCCCTCCTTGCGAATATCGGCAGGGGCTAGATTCACAACAATATTACGAGTTGGGGGAACTATCGAGCGGTTAAAGAATGCCGCACGAATACGTTGACTACTCTCACGAACTGCACTATCGGGCAGCCCCACAATAGTAGTTAGGCATCCTGCCGAGCTATCAACCTCAACGGTGATAGTCTGAGCATCGATGCCATTCACTGTACTGCTATAGGTCTTTACTAGCATATTCTATTCTTAAGCACTTAAAGGTTAGTATGCTAAAGATAGATATATTTTAAGAAAAAATAGCAATTAATTTCAAAATTCTATCAATTAAAAGAACTCTACACTTGGCTGCTCTTCTTCTATCTGAGGCTCTAAGTGGTTCGCATCTTGTGGCTCAGATCTTAGAAATCTTGAGGTAGAGAGAACTTTTGGGATCATCTTAGTCTCAATCTTTGTAATCTTACCTAGGATATCATCATCAAATATAACCTCTCCGTCACCACTATATAACATCTCGGCAAGGGTCGAGACTGACGCTTCCACCCTACCTAGGGCATATAGATATAGCTTACTACCCTCATATGCCTCCACACTTAGCGACTCAGCCCTAAAGTCTAGGGCATCTACCCTACTACCAGAGCTTGCAACCACAGTAGCACTCTGGGCACTACCCTCTAGCTCTAGGTAGCAGCGACTATCCACATCAATAGTTAGATTATCGGCACTTAAGTTGAGCCTTGCAAAGTTATCAACACCCTTAGACTCAAAGCTAAAGTTACCAGCTTCTATCATTCCAATTGTCTCTACCTCGCAACCATCGATAACCACTCTTCGTAGTGATGGGGTTGTTGCCACAACTCGAATGTGTCCCTTTGGAGCAAGAATACCCGTAGGCACACCAAGATGCAGCACACCATCCTTCACTCTATAGTTAAAGTCATTTGCGCTCAGGCCATATAGCTCTACATCCAAAAAGCTACTCTGTCCGCTATCATTTAGCTGGAGGTGTATCGCTCCCTCTGCCTCTATTGTGTGGAACTCGGGTAGCTTTATCGATGTGCTACTCTGTGCCGAAGCATTCAGAGCCATCGAAGCTATAATAAAGAAAAAAAGTATCCTCTGCATCTCTTATTAAAATTCTATCTTAAAAAAAATTAGGGACTATAGATTCTCTTTTAAGTGATAAAAAGAAAAACTACAGTCCCTAATAAAAAATATATCTATATAGAGTTCTCTATAGATTGTTAAGCATCAATTAGTCACCAAAGCTGATACCTGCACCACGAGCAGTGCTAACGATATCGCTCTTAGGATCAACGAAGTTCATCTTACCAACTGCTTCGGTGATAGGTACTGCTACGATGTCTGGGTGACGGTAAGCAACCATATGGCCGAATTTACCCTCAAGTACGCACTCAAATGCCTTAACACCAAATTGAGTTGCAAGAACTCTATCGTATGCCGTTGGTACACCACCACGCTGAACGTGACCAAGTACAGTTTCGCGAATATCTGGCTCGAAACCAGCTGCTTTGATTTGCTCCGAAAGGTCGTAAGCAACACCACCTAGGCGAGTGTTCTCATAACCAACCTCAGTAGCCTCAGCTGCGTGAACAGTACCGTTGATTGGCGTTGCACCCTCTGCCACTACGATAATAGCAGAACCACGGTTACCTCTCTTATAGCGAGTGTGTAGCTTCTCCATTACCTTATTGATATCGTAAGGAATCTCTGGGATAAGACAGATATCTGCACCACCAGCAATCGCTGCGTGAAGAGCGATCCAACCAGTGTCACGACCCATAACCTCTACGATAAATGTACGGTTGTGAGATGCTGCTGTTGTAACTAGTTTGTCGATAGCCTCAGTTGCAATCTGAACTGCAGTTTGGAAACCGAATGTTGTATCTGTTGCAGATAGGTCATTATCGATAGTCTTTGGAACACCGATAATATCTAGACCCTTCTCATATAGTTGTTGAGATAGACGTTGAGAACCGTCACCACCGATTGAGATAACAGCATCTACACCCATTAGTTGCAGTTTGCGGATCATCTCCTCTGAGCGGTCTACGTACTCCCACTCTCCTGTTTGCTTATTGAATAGAGGCCAAGCGAATGGACCCCCTTTGTTTGTAGTCTCGATAATTGTACCACCACGATAGTGGATACCAGCTACTGCTGCTTCGTTAAGAACCTTAATCTCTGATGGTTCCCATAGGATACCGTTGTAGGCTTGAACTGAACCAAGAACCTCCCAATCTCCCTCTTGTGCCGCACGCTTAACCACGCCACGAATCACCGCATTAAGACCCGGGCAGTCACCGCCACTAGTCGAAATAATTACTCTTTTCATACTATTGTATTTTTTGTTTTATATCTATCTCACGTTATTCGAGCGCAAAGTTATACAATTTATTTGCACTTAGCAAAAAATTTTGCAATTCATTTTACCCTCTATAGTGCCCACTTATCTATAATAGTGCCACCCTCTAATAATAATACCCCTCCCACAGGGCTCTGAATGATAGTCTTTAGTGTTGAATTATCCGTCGTATATACGCTAAGTCCATCTAACGAGACACTCTGTAGGGTCGAATGTAGAAGCACAATCTGCTCTACTCCGCTAGCTCTAAGCTCTGCAATCTGCCTAGCGAGAGATTGGTTCTGCGCTATTGGATTGACCGATACAATAATCGCCAACCTGCCACTTCGCTGTAGGATATCACCAGCTACATCCTCGCCACTACTATCAATAATCGGTAGCTGTGCAATAGATGCCTCCTTGCCCTTCACAATAACCACGGTCTTGCTATCGACAAACTCCCACTTCTCGCTATCCTGCCACTCAGTGCTCTCAAGCTCAAATTCACGGCTCTGCCCGCTGCTCTTGTCTCTATATATTAACGTAGTCTTTGTCTCGTCTGGTACACCGTTATTGATTGCCTCCCATAGATTTACACCTAACTTATAAGGAGTGCCATCGATCAACGGCAGGCTATTATAGCAGTAGAGCGGAAGGACAGCAAGGGCTAAGAACGAAAGGGCAACTACCCTCCAGTTCCTACGTTGATCTCCTCCACGCCCAATAAATAGTATAGCCGTTGGGAGCATAAATATTAGGTTCTTATAGAATGTAGCCCAATTCGAGATTATAAGTATATCACCAAAACAGCCGCAGTCCGATACTGGAGAGTAAAGTGCAATCCAGAGAGTGAGCAGGGTAAAGAATGACATCGAAAGTAGCGTGCACCACGCCACCACCTTGCGGTACAGCCCAACGATTAGTAGCACCCCTAGTAGCATCTCCAATATAGGGAGCATTAGGGCGCATAGTGGGGCGAATGGGTGTAGAAAGTCAAGACCAAGGGCTGTAAAGTAGTCGACAAATTGGACTGAGAGTCCAAATGGATTTACCGCCTTGGTAAAGCCCGAGAATAGGAATAGTGCACCTAGGGCATACCTTGAAATTTTATACAGTAATGCGTTCATAGATCTTTACAGATAGTTTGAGATTACCTCTTGAATCTTAGTACTAATTGTCTCGATAGGTAGCATCTCGCCACTCTGCATATCGGCACACTCCACAATATGGTAGTTCTGCGCGCTGTGGGCAGTATATACCTCACGTACTCGCTCTTGAAAGCTAAGTGACGCCTCGTGAATATCAGCCTTACCATTCAGGTAGTCCCTATCATCGCCCTTACGCTCCGAGGTTAGCTTCTCGGCAGTGAACTTAAAGGGCACATCCAAAAATATAGTAACATCTGGCCTTGCGATATTAAAGTGGCCATACTCCATATCTATAATCCACTGTTTAAGCTCTGAGCTATCACCTTGAATTTTAGCACATTGATATGCGATATTGCTCAGCACGTATCTATCCACTAGCACTACCTTTCCATCTCTCTGCCAACCCTCGATAAGTGAGCTAGCATCGGCTCTATCGCCTGCATAGATAAGGGCAATAAGTTCAGGGCTTACCTCGTCGATCTTCCCTAGTTCCCCCCTTAGAAACTTTGCAATAAGCTCACCATATAGTGGCGCAGAGAAGCGTGGAAAGTGGAGATACTCCACCTCTAGCCCCCTTGACCTTAGCCACTGGGTTAGTGCTGTTACTTGCGTTGATTTTCCTGCGCCATCTAGGCCTTCGACTACTATAAACATAGCTACAAATTATCTTCTAAGCATCCCGACTGCACGTTCGATTGCAGCGATTGCTTGGTTATTATCATCTAAATTATTGTAGATTCCCCATGAGGCACGAGTAAGCGTTCTTACTGAGAATCTATCCATAACGGGTTCGGCACATAGCTGACCACTACGCATTGCCACCCCTAATTTATCTATAATTGACACAAGGTCATAGCTCGCAATACCTTCGATATCGAAGCTACATATTGGTGACTTCTTAGCGGATGTTCCTACTATACGCACCCCTTCGATGCTACTCTGAAGACGAGTAGAAAAGTCTCTATATAGCGAGAGTTCATACTCCTCGACCTCACGCTCATCGAACTCCGAGATATACTCTATAGCCTCACCTAGGGCAATTGCACCTATAAAGTTAGAGGTACCAGCCTCGAACTTTAGTGGAAGATCTGCCCAAGTAGTACCCTTAGTCAGAGATACTGAACTGATCATATCACCGCCGCCCATATATGGAGGCATCCTCTCGAGTAGCTCCTCTCTACCCCAAAGCACTCCAACGCCCGTCGGGCCGTAGAGTTTATGGGCAGAGAAGGCATATAGATCGCAACCGATCTCTGCCATATCGTGTACACTATGGACAACGCCTTGACAACCGTCAACCACTACCATAGCGCCAACACTATGGGCATCAGCCACTATCCTCTTTAGATCAGGCATAGTCCCCAGCACATTAGAGGCTTGGGTAATTGCCACAATCTTAGTGCGGCTATCCAGCAGACTACTGTACCTCCCTAGCGAGCCATCATCCTCTATAGGGATAACCCTTAGCTCTACACCGTGACGCTCGGCCGCCATCTGCCATGGCACTATATTAGAGTGGTGCTCCATCTCCGATAAAACTATATTATCTCCCCTCTCTAGCAGTAGGGTCGATAGCGACACAGCGGCTAAATTAAGCGATGCGGTAGCTCCCGAGGTAAATATAACCTCCCTTACCGATTTTGCCCCTAGAAACTCTGCTACTCTGCGCCTTGCACCCTCGTAGCGTGCTGTGGTCTCCTCGCTTAGGTAATATATACCCCTATGCACATTGGCATTAAGTGAAGAGTGCAGCTCATTTACCACATCTATAACCCTTTGGGGTTTCTGTGCAGTTGCAGCACTATCGAGGTAGCACAACTCCTTAGAGTGCACCTTAACACGACTTAGTAGGGGAAAATCTGCCCTAGCATCCTTTACTGCTCTTGCCATATCTCTCTCTATTGTTTTTATAGTTTCTTTACTGCACACTCAATCTCGCTATGCACCCTCTCAATAGTATCTTCATCAAATCCATCGAGCTCGATTACTCCGTAGCAGAAGCTCTCTAGCAGTAGGCTCTGTGCATCACGCTCAGCGATACCACGCTGGCGCATATAGAAGAGCGCCTCCTCGTTACGCTTTCCGACTGTTGCTCCGTGGTTACACTTCACATCGTCGGCATATATCTCTAGCTGTGGGTCAGTAAATACCTTAGCTGTGCTACTTAGTGTAACATTATCGCTCTGCTGAAGTGCAACGGTCTGCTGGGCATCACGAGCAACATATATCAGACCACTAAAGCGAGAGATAGAGTTATCAGTTGCAACTGCTCTAAAATTTTGCTCGCTTCTACAGTTCTCTGCACTATGTCGCATATTACTTATAACGTTCACATTGCGGTCTCCTGAGAGTAACGACACGCCACCTAGATGGCACTCAGCACCCTGCTCAATTAGATCTATATTAAACTCACGGCCTAGATCCTCATCTCCTACCTCCACTATGGTAACCTTTAGGTAGGCTCCACGGTGAATAGTAGCCGATAGTTTACCACTACCGCCACCACAAATCAGCACCTCACAGCGTGCATCACGCTCTAGGGTTAGCTCCAGATCACCACAGCTCTCAAAGATAGCCTCACGGTGGCTCTGCGCCCTTTGTACTATTAACTCTCTAGCCATTATTGCTTCTCAATTAGCCAGTCGTAACCCCTAACCTCTAGCTCCTTGGCAAGTTCCTTGCCAGCTGTGTGGATAATCTTTCCATCCGAAAGGACGTGGATATAGTCTGGAATGATATAGTCTAGTAGACGCTGGTAGTGGGTGATAACCACAGTGGCACGATCCTCACGCTTTAGCTTCTCAACGCCAGTGGCAACGACCCTAAGTGCATCGATATCTAGTCCACTATCGGTCTCATCGAGCACTGAAAGGCACGGCTCTAGCATCGCCATCTGGAAGATCTCGTTACGCTTACGCTCACCACCCGAAAAGCCCTCATTCACAGGGCGATTAACAAGTGAATCACTAAGCTCTACGACCTTTGCCTTCTCGCGCATCATCTTTAGGAATGCGCCTGCCGATATAGGCTCTTCACCTCTATATTTTCTCTGTGAGTTGATTGCTAGGCGTAGGAATGAAGCCATCGAAACACCAGCAATCTCAACTGGGTATTGAAAGCCTAAGAATAGCCCTTCGGCTGCTCTATCTTCGATTGATAGCTCAAGTAGGTCTTTGCCCTTAAATAGGATTTGACCCTCTGTTACCTCGAAGCGTTCGTTGCCAGCAAGTACCGAGGCAAGTGTAGACTTACCTGCACCATTTGGCCCCATAATAGCGTGGGTTTCACCTGCCTTGATAGTTAGGTTCAGCCCCTTTAGTATCTCACGCCCTTCGACTCTGGCGTGCAAATTTATTATCTCTAACATTTTTTTGCGTTTTTTTTGTAGTTTATCTCATAAAAAGATTAACCTACACTACCTTCGAGTGATAGTGCAAGTAGTTTTTGTGCCTCTACGGCAAACTCCATAGGTAGGTGTTGGAGCACCTCTTTAGCATATCCATTGACGATAAGTCCAACTGCATCTTCGGTCGAGATACCTCGTTGGTTACAGTAGAATAGCTGCTGTTCGCCAATCTTCGAGGTTGTCGCCTCGTGCTCCACTGTACTCGACTCATTATCGCACTCAATATATGGGAATGTATGTGCACCACACTTTGAACCAATTAGCAGTGAGTCACACTGCGAGTAGTTCTTACAGTTAGGGGCATTTTTATGAACCTTAACGAGTCCACGGTATGAGTTCTCGGAGTGGCCTGCAGAGATACCCTTGCTCACAATGCGACTCTTCGAGCCCTCGCCTAGGTGTATCATCTTAGTTCCAGTATCTGCCTGCTGATATGCCTTGGTTAGTGCCACTGAGTAGAACTCACCAATCGAGTTCTTACCCTTTAGTATACATGATGGGTACTTCCACGTAATTGCCGAACCGGTCTCTACCTGAGTCCAGCTAAGCTTTGAGTTATCTCCCTTACAGATACCACGCTTAGTCACGAAGTTATATACACCACCTACACCATTTTCATCACCAGCGTACCAGTTCTGAACCGTCGAGTACTTAACCTCTGCATCTCGCTCTACTACTATCTCAACGATAGCGGCGTGGAGTTGGTTTTCGTCGCGAGCAGGGGCAGTACAACCCTCTAGGTAGCTCACATATGAGCCTTCGTCGGCAACGATTAGCGTACGCTCGAACTGTCCAGTACCTGCGGCATTAATTCTAAAGTATGTGGATAGCTCCATAGGGCAGCGAACGCCCTTCGGTATATAACAGAATGAGCCGTCTGAGAAGACAGCTGAGTTTAGTGCAGCAAAGAAGTTGTCCTTATAGGATACAACCGATGCCATATATCTTTTTATTAGCTCTGGGTGCTCTTGGACAGCCTCGGAGAATGAGCAGAAGATAATTCCTCTCTCTGCTAGGTCCTTCTGAAAGGTTGTCTTTACCGATACTGAGTCCACCACTGCATCGACAGCAAAGCCGCTTAGTGCCTTCTGTTCGTCGAGTGGAACACCGAGCTTATCGAATGTCTCTTTAAGTGCGGGGTCAATTTCATCTACGCCATCCTCAAAGACCTTTCTAGCCTTAGGTTCAGCGTAATATATAATGTCATTATAGTCGATATCTGGGATATCGAGGTGTGCCCATTTGGGCATAGTGAGAGTCTTCCAATAGGCAAATGCCTCTAGCCTAAAGTCAAGCAACCATTGCGGCTCATTCTTCTTTGCCGAGATTACACGGATGGTATCCTCGCTCAGTCCCTTGGCAATCTTCTCGGTCGCGATGTCGGTAGTAAAGCCATAGGCATACTTCGAATCTGCTATACTCTCTATAATTTGCTTCTCATCAGCCATAATTTATAGCTTAAAATATCCCTACTTTATAGTGTAGGAGTTGGGGTTTACTTCTTAAATTAAAAAAGAGGGCGAAGAACTACTGTGAGCCCCGCCCTCTTTGTTTGGTATTTTTGCAGAGTTTACTCTGCTTATTATTAGGATAATCTAAATAATCCCTCTTTGACAATCTAAATAATTGAGTGGAGATCGAGGC
>CAYJFH010000055.1:10113-14208 GCA_964369485.1 uncultured Rikenellaceae bacterium
AATCTAAATAATTGAGTGGAGATCGAGGCCGTCAAGGTTCGAGGGAGGGAGCGTACTAAAGGTACGTGACCGACTAAGAACCGAAGACAACGAAGATATCCGCCAATTATTTCGATTATTGCGGGTGAGAGGCGTTGAATGCGTCCTGCTTTGCCTTATACTCATCACCATAATCACGACAAATAAAGTACATTTGACGTAGTAGGTCGATGATGCTTGCCTCTTGTGGGTAGATTGCGTAGCACTCCTCTAGTAGAGTAAGTGCCTCTTTGCGAAGTTCAGTAACTTGATCCATCATCTTGTCGTAAGTTGCGTGGTCGTTGATGTCAAGTTTGTTCGCCTCCTCTACAAGTGCGTCAGACTCCATAACTTTGAATACAGCGTAGTTGTACATAGCGTGCATATTGTTAGGATCGATTGCAAGTGCCTGATCAAGTGCGCTATAAGACTCTACACGGTTGCCGTTTTGCTCCCAAATTTGCGCCTCTACTAGGTATAGTGAAACGTTCTTAGGGTCAAGTGACTGAGCCTTTTCGATAAGTTTGATTAGTTCGTCTGGAGAGCGCTCAGCAAGGATATATGCGTTGATAAGTCCGCCCATTAGAGATGCGTTCTCTGGGAATTTAGTGAAGCCCTCTTCGTAGATAGTGATAGCCTTCTCTAGGTCCTCTTGCTTCTCGAAGCATCCAGCTAGGTAGTAGTATGTTAGACCCTCTTGAGTTGAGCCCATTGCTAGCATCTGCTCGAAGATCTCTTGTGCTTGTGTGTACTGTTCAGCCTCGAAGTAACAGATACCTGAGAAGTAGAATGCTGTTGTATCTACTTGACCTTTAAGCTGTTTTACTTCGTATGCACCCATAAATGCCTCACCTGCTTTCTCAAGTTTACCGATAGCGTATAGGTTACGACCTACAGAGTTAAGCTCCGCAGATAGTTCATTCACTACGCTTGAAGATTTAGATGAAGTAGCGAAGCTCTTTGCGTTAACCTCTTTTGCCATTTCTAGTGCTTCGATAGCTTCGAATGCAGCACCTTCTCTTACCTCCTGAGTAGCCTCCCAGTAAATAGCTGTACCCATCTCGTCTACGTATAGTTCAAGTGTTGGGTAGATGTACTTGCTGAATGGTACTCCTTGAAGAGTTGCCTCTACGATGTCAGTTGGCTCACCTAGTAGAAGTGAAAGCTGAGCGATTGGAGTTTGCGCAACTAGGTTCGAAGTGTAGACTGCTGCAGCCTCTGTTAGTAGGTCTGCTCTGTCGATCCAAGTGTTGATCTTAGCTGCTTTTTTAGCATCTGCAATTGCAGCGTCGCTCTTCTCAATCTTCTTAAGGATTGCTTGAGCCTCTTTGCTTTGCGCTGAAGCTGCAACTGTTGTAAGTGCAGCAAGAGCAATAAAAAGAATCTTTTTCATTTTTTTTAGGTTGTTCTATTAGTTTAGTGTTAATTATTCATTATCGTTTGTAACGGTCTCTGAAGTTGCTTCGATTTGAGTATCTACTACTTCACCCTCTACAAGTTCCTCTTCCTCCTCGCTACGAGGCACAGCAATTACCGAAGCGATGCTATCATCACCCCTTAGGGCAATAACTCTAACGCCTTGGGTAGCACGGCCAGTCTGGCGAATCTCATTTACCTTAGTGCGGATTGTGATACCCGAGCGGTTAATGATGATTAGATCATCCTCATCGCTTACTAGTTGGATAGAGATTAGTTTACCTGTCTTATCGGTAACGCTTAGTGCCTTAACACCCTTACCGCCACGGCTCTGTAGTCTATACTCCTCGATATCGGTACGCTTACCCATACCATTTTCAGTCACAACGAAGATATCCTTACCGCTCTCTGGCTCTACGGCTAGCATACCGATAACTTCGTCACCCTCCTCAAGGTTTATACCACGCACACCCGATGCGGTACGGCCAATAGCCCTTGCGTCGTTCTCGTCGAAACGAACCGACTTACCACCCTTAGATGCAAGTACAATCTGTGAGTTACCACTAGTTAGTTTAGCCTCGATAAGCTCATCACCCTCTCTAAATGTAATAGCGTTTACACCATTTGCCCTTGGGCGAGAGTATGCCTCTAGCTTAGTCTTCTTAATAAGACCCTCTCTGGTACACATAATAATAAAGTTATTATTGATGTACTCAGTATCAGTTAGCTTCTTAACGTTGATATATGCACGAACCTTATCACCCGGCTCGATTTGGATTACGTTCTGAATTGCACGACCCTTACTAGTCTTCGATCCCTCTGGAATATCGTAGACCTTCAGCCAGTAACAACGACCCTTCTCGGTAAATAGCATCATTGTATTGTGCATAGAGGCAACATATAGGTGCTCGATAAAGTCCTCATCACGAGTAGCCGATCCCTTAGATCCTACGCCTCCACGGCTCTGAGTTCTATACTCAGTAAGTGGGGTGCGCTTGATGTAACCAAGGTGTGAGATAGTAATTACTACCTCCTCGTCTGCGTAGAAGTCCTCTGGATTGAACTCAGCTGAGCTAAGTACGATCTCAGTCTTACGAGCATCGCCGTACTTCTCTTGGATAGCTATAAGCTCCTCTTTGATTAGATCCATACGCATAGGTTTGCTCGCTAGTAGCTCGTTGTAGTATGCAATCATCTTCTGTAGTTCATCGAACTCAGCTTGAAGCTTGCTGCGCTCTAGACCCGTTAGGGCACGTAGACGCATCTCTACAATTGCAGTTACCTGCTCATTGCTAAAACCAAAGCGCTCAACAAGTGCATTCTTCGCTGCCTCGGTATTAGCTGCCGCTCTAATAATTGCGATTACCTCGTCGATATTATCTTGGGCGATAAGTAGACCTTGGAGGATATGGGCACGAGCCTCTGCTTGTGCTAGTTCGTACTGAGTTCTGCGATAAACCACATCGTGGCGGTGCTCAACAAAGTACTTAATTAGTTGCTTTAGATTTAGGGCTCTTGGACGACCCTTAACAAGAGCGATATTATTCACAGAGAATGAAGTCTGCATCGCTGAGTGCTTGTATAGGTTATTAAGCACAACATTGGCAATAGCATCTTGCTTTAGGATAATAACGATACGCATACCGTTTCTATCACTCTCGTCATTGATATATGAGATACCCTCGATCTTCTTATCGTTGATCATCTCACCAATCTTAGAGATCATCTCCGCCTTATTTACTTGGTAAGGAATCTCCTTGACGATGATACAAGCACGACCAGTCTTAGTGTACTCGATCTCAGTCTTAGCACGCATTACTACACGTCCCTTACCAGTATGATAAGCCTCCTTAACACCCTCATATCCATAGATAGTACCTCCAGTTGGGAAGTCTGGCGCCTTGATTATTGGAATTAGCTCATCGATCTCAATATCTGGATTGTCGATATATGCGTTAACTGCTGAGATAGTATCTGTAAGGTTGTGCGGTGGCATATTTGTAGCCATACCAACTGCGATACCGCTTGCTCCATTTACAAGTAGCAGAGGGATACGGGTTGGAAGTACTGTTGGCTCCTTGATAGAGTCGTCAAAGTTTAGCGAGAAGTCAACTGTCTCCTTGTCGATATCTGCCATTACCTCGTCCGAGATCTTCTTCATTCTAGCCTCAGTGTAACGCATAGCCGCAGGGCTATCACCGTCAACAGAGCCAAAGTTACCCTGACCATCAACTAGTTGGTAACGCATACTCCACTCTTGGGCCATACGAACCATCGCATCGTATACTGATCTATCACCGTGAGGGTGAAACTTACCCATCACATCCCCGACAATACGGGCTGACTTCTTAAATGGCTTGTCCGAGTATAGGCTAAGCTCATTTGCCATACCGTAAAGAATTCTACGGTGTACTGGTTTCATACCATCACGCACATCAGGTAGCGCACGAGACACGATAACCGACATAGAGTAGTCGATATATGCGGTCTTCATCTCCTCCTCAATATTCACTTTAATAACCCTTTGGTTATCTGTGATTTGACCTAAAGTTTCATCTGTTTTATTTTCTTCGCTCATTTCAATATAATTTCTTGAGTGTTCTAGTCTTAGTCTACATTAATGCGTAAAGGTACTAATTTTTTATGATTTTTCAGCATTTT
>CAYJFH010000056.1:0-14188 GCA_964369485.1 uncultured Rikenellaceae bacterium
CAAAGGCATTCTAAGGTATTAGAGGCTATTTTAATAGAGAGGGAGGTAGACCAATGGTGGTCCACCTCCCTCTCTATTTGCGGTGAGACCTTACATCGCACTACCATAAGCCTTACGATATGCACCCGGAGACATACCATAGTGTTGCTGGAAGGCCTTATAGAAGCTTGCACGACTAGTAAAGCCTGCAGAGTTAATAATCTCATCAACTGTAAGCAAGGTACCTGTAAGCTGCTTAACGGCATACTCCATGCGTACCTGTAGAATAAGTGCCTTTAGTCCTAGGGAGTTAGCCTCCTTTACCTTGCGGTATAGCTGCCTAGTACTTATATTGAGTTCCGTGGCAATATAGTCGGCGCATAGTTCATTATTCTGAATATTATTGCCGATGATCTCTGTCACCTTCACCATAAAGCGCACATTATCCTTGTGGATTGCCATACCTTTCACCCTCTCGATAGATGCAATAGGAGAGTTCATAAAGGCTTGGAGGTTCTCGCTCCTATCTATATTATTGCGCACAGCGCTGAGGAGGTAGTCATCACCAAATGGCTTGGTTAGGTGCATCTGTACACCTGCCTCAATCGCCTTAGTCTTCTCGCTGGCATCTGGTTTATTGGAGATCACTACAATCGGCACATTAATAGTTAGTGGATTCTCTCGAATCTTACGAATCATAATAAAGTCGTCGAGCGCTATTATCTTTGTACTCATAAGTATCAAATCGACGCTCTGCTCTAGGATGATATCCTCTACCTCTAGTGGATTAGTGGTAGAGATAATAGTATAGTCACCCTCCAGAATAGCGCAGTAGTACTCCAACATCTCGCTATTATCGTCAGCTATAAGCACTCTTTTCTTCTCTGAGAATGAAGGAAGGCTCTGCTCTGCGTCTGCTCCTGCCTCAACTATATGTGAGGGAATCTCAATTATTATTGAGAGTTGACCATCCGTCGACTCGATCTCCATAGTCCCCCCAAGCCTATTGATAAGGTTATGGACAGAGTGAATTGATAGTTGATTCTTTAGTTGAATACCCTGCTCTTTATTCAGGAAGTTATTACTATTCTCAAAGCTCTTGAGCAAGTCCCCGAGCCTATCATAGCTGCCCTGCTTAGAGCGGTAGCGACCCGTAATGATAACAGATGCATCTCCCGAACTCTGAGTTGTCACTGCGACTGCAGAGTTGATATTCGCCTCCCTGAGGATAAAGTTAAATAGATTACTCAGCAGCGAACAGACCACTGCGCTATCACTTCCAAGCATCAGCTTTGGCTGCACATCGGGATTAAGCGAGAGAGATTTCTCCTTGGCTAGATCACTATATGTGGCGAGTTGAGATAGCACAACAGAGCTCAGATCTATTGCATCAACAGCAAGATCTGAGGTAGATAGCTGCGATTCCTTGAATGAGAAGAAGTCATTTATAAGATCCTTCATCTTATCGCAGTTCTCCTTGATAAGATTGGTATTCTCAACAATGAACTTACTCTCTCCTCCGTACTCAAGTAGGTTCCGACACGGCGTGGAGATAATAGTAAGTGGTGTGGTAAACTCCTCTGCAATATTATTAAAGATACGTATCTTCGACTCATAGACCTGCTGTTGGTGGTCGCTAGATATTGCCCTAAGCCTCTCTATCTCCCTTAATCTATTACGCCTAAGGATATATAGCACCAAAAGGAGTATCAGAGATGCCATAATTAGAGCATAGAGGATATATGCTATGCGACTCCCCCACCACGGTGGATCTATAACCATAGTGAGGCTATATGGTTCGCTGATATAGCCCGTAGAGCGGTCTATAACTCGCACCTGCATATCGTATGTGCCACTAGTCATATTAATAAAGTTCAGCACACTACCCGTAGTACTTACTGTCCACGGCTCAGATCCACTTAGACGATACTCAAATATATAGTCCGTGATGGCTCTATGGTCTAGTAGCGCAAAGCTCAGTGCCAGCACATCCTGATCGTAGCTAACCGTTAGGGTATTATCGTCACTTAGCAACTCCTCACTATAGTACCAGCTACTACCGACATTTACCGCCGAGAGCCTCAGTATACCATCTAGCTCAGGCTCGACTATGGCGCTCGACTCTACACCTATAGAGACAAAACCATTAATACCCCCAAAGAGGAGTGTCCCGGTAGAGTGATCGATAAAACACGCCCCATTGCTAAACTCTGTGACATCTAGCCCGCTACGATTATCCAGAGTCAGAGTCTCGCCACTTCTATGGTCATAACGCACAAGGCCATTACAGGTAGTAGCCCATATGTAGCCATAGTTATCGATTAGAATCTCTTGGATAGAGTGGCCATAGAGAGCCTCGGAAGAGCCCTTGAATATCTTTAGAGAGTCTCGGTTATCTACCTCAGCCATCGCGCAGCCCGTTGCCATCCATATATATGAGTCGCTATTAGAGGTGATTGAGAAGACATCATCGATAGATCTGTTGTACACAGAGGATCTCTGTCCCACCTTCCGTATAATTCTATTGAGGTGTGTATTGATAACATATCCGCCCATACCCCTATTTGCAACAAGGAGCTCGCCCTCACGATAGGGTGCAACTTTGAAGAAGTAGTTTGCAGATACCTCGCCCCCGTCAAGCACCATCTTAGCCTCAATCTTCGTTGAGATCTTACCGTCCTGCTGGTCGACCCTTACTCTAAAGATACCGTTACCCACCGACGCCATCCATAGCGTACCGTCACTATCCTCATAGATACTATATATCTGCCCTACAGGAAGATTCGTACGGTAGATCTCCCCACTACTAAGGTCAAGGTAGTCCAGCCCGTTAGCAGTTCCTATCCACACTATATTGCTATGTCTGCTACTCCTTGAAATAGAGAATACTGAGTTGTCCGAGAGATTGCTATTAGCTGTGGTTATACGACTTACATCCTCTAAATCGATATCACCTAGCCTATCGTAGTTCTCCACCTTAATCATACCGTCGCCCTTAGTGCCAATCCAAAGTGTACTCGCCTCGTCGAGATATAGCGCACGGATGGGATTGCTAATCTCGGGAGCAAAATTACGACTCTGAAATGAGCGTATGGAGTAGTGTTCCTCAGAGTAGATATATACCCCTTGTCCATCAGTTCCGATCCAGAGCATCTCGCGGTTATTATCGTGGGAGATAGAGAATATGCCCGACCGAATCTCAGTCTCGACCAATCTACGACTAGTGCCATCAGGTACTATAACCGATAGCCCCGAGCGCTCATAGCCAATAAGATAGTTATCGTTATGCACCGCTAGCGAACTCACACTTCCCTTCTGCTCAATCTCCGAGCGTAGGTTATAGATAAAGGTATCGCCATCCTCGCTACACCACACCACCCTTAGGTCGGAATTCTCATCTATATATAGTATAGACTCGGAGTCCATTGAGGCGGCCATTACCTTTGAATCAATAACATCTTGCTCAATCTTAGTTAATGAGACCACCTTGCCCTCTGCCTCTTCGATTTGGTAGAGGCTCGGTACCTTGCCACTCTCAAATATCCACAGCCTATCTATAGAATCTATATAGTAGTCCACCACGCGATGGAAATCGACACCCTCGATATCGGTCTGCGAGAAGGTGTTATCTGCACTCATTGTCACAAGTCGGCCCTTCTCAGAGATAAAGTAGAGCGAGAGTTTATCATTCTGCTTTAGCTTCGAGTCGGCTCTAAACTCCTCCACCGAGGTGATAAGTCGCTTCTTATGGTCAAGGATATTTAGGCTATAGTTCGTCTGTATACAGTACCTACCATCTACTAACTGAATTGAGCTAAATACTAGGTGACCTTCGATAAGTAGCTGTTCAATATTGAGATCGAGCGGATACATAGCCACACCATTATATATATTTAGCCTATCACAAGTACCCACCAACATATAGCCATTATTATCCTGAGCAATAGAAAGAACGGAGCTATTTGTGAGACCGGATGCTTTATTTAGATTTCTAAGATTAAATCCCTGAGTATCAATTGCAATCAATATAAAGAGAAGAAGAAAGTAAAATTTTTTCATATTTGTGACATTTGAGTTGTCCAAATATACATAAAAATATTAATATCTACAAAATAGTACAAACAACCACAAAATCACGCAAAGTTCTCACTTATAGCGCTGTTTTTATCTCATTTTGCGACAATAATATCCGCGACAATGCCAAAAAATGTTGTCTCTATTTATTCAACTCAAAAAAATATATCTTTGAAAAAGGGGAATTCAGTATTTTTAAATAATCTTAAAAAATGCAGTCTATCTATATTTAGAGGTCAATCACATTCTCGACTTAAACCATAAAACTAATATATAATGAGAAAATTTACCTTAGCTATGTTTCTGTTAATGGCATCAGGGCTATCCTTCGGGGCAGCTTCTGCAGATGCACATTTATCAGAGATGGAAAACTATGGAGCTCAAACTCCACAGACAACTACCATTACAGGTACTGTATTCGACCAAAGTGGCGAGCCTGTAATTGGAGCACTGATCGTAGATCTTAAGACCCAGAACACAGCAATTGCAGATGTTGATGGTGCCTTTAAGATCGTAAGTGCGGTTGACGGCACTCTAAAGATTTCATTCCTTGGCTATGAGGATGTACTTCTTGATGTCGCTACTACTGTTGACTATAACGTAGTAATGAAGCAGAGTGCTGTTGATATCGATGAAGTCGTAGTAATCGGTTACGGTACTACTACTAAGAAGAGAGCAACTGGTGCGGTAGACCAAATCCGCTCTTCGGCTATCTCTGAGCGTAATAACTCATCTATGAGTCTAGCGCTTCAAGGAACTTCGCCTTCGCTTGTTATCCAACAGAGCTCCTTCGACCCTAACGGTGGAGGTGTGAATGTTAATATTCGTGGTGTCGGAACTATGAATAACACATCACCTCTATACGTTATTGATGGTATCGTATCTGATGGCGGTACATTTAATAAACTGAATCCTAATGATATACAAAACATCTCGATCCTAAAGGATGCGGGTAGTGCTGCTATCTACGGTTCGCGTGCAGCAAATGGTGTTATCCTTGTTACCACTAAGAAGGGTAGACTAAACCAAGAGGCTCAAATCAGCGTAAATAGTATGGTCGGCGTTCAAGCTCCCGAAGTGCTATACACTCCAGTGGAGGGATGGCAAAATGCTACTCTATATAACCTTAGGCTTACAAATGGCGGCTATAGCGCTGCATTCTCGCCTGAGCAGATCCGCGATCTATATGAGCAGGGCAATGGTGAGTACTTCCTAAATCAGATCCTTCAACCAGCACTACAACAGAGCTATAATGCCTCTATTTCAGGTGGTGGTCAAAATACTAGCTATATGGTTTCGGCTGGATACTTCAACCAAGGTAGTAACTTCGTAGGTCCAGAGCTAGGCATCGAGAGGTATAACTTTAGAAGTAATATCACAGTGGAGAAGGATCGCTTTAAACTTACAGCCCTTGCATCATTCATACGAGAGGTAGGACGTAGCACAGCAGCGAGCACTACATTTGCCATTGCCGATGCTTCACGCGTGCCGACATACTACTACAATAAGATGTATGACGAGGCTACTGGCAAGTATCTACTAAATGATGTTCTTGCGGAGAAGAACCCACTAGGGGAGCTTGAGCAAGGAGGTTTCAACCAAAACACTAATGATGCACTTAACCTTAACGTAGGTCTTGACTATAAGATTATCGATGGACTTACAATTAAGGGTGTATTTGGTGCAGATATCCACAACAACCACCGCTACACTCGCCGCAATATCGTAAACTTCTACGATTCACCTGAGAGTGAAATAGCACGTCCAATCAACGCAACTCTTCCCGCAGATGAGTGGACTGGCAGATCGATGCTGACAAATGCTCAACTTCTACTTGATTTCAATCGTACATTCGGAGATCACAACATCTCGGCACTCCTTGGTGCATCGAATGAGTCGGGCACATACTACTCAAGCCAAATTGCATATATCTATGCTGACGCTGACCTTGGAATCAAAGGCGACGGAACTGAGATCGACCCTAATGGCTCATATATGCAGCCTGAGAGCACCACAAAGAATAGTATCACATCGCTATTCGGTAGAGTTGGCTACGACTTCGATAACAAGTATATCGTAGATGCAACATTCCGCTACGATGGTAGCTCGAAGTTCAACTCAGATCTTCGTTGGGGCTTCTTCCCATCGCTATCACTTGCGTGGAGATTAACTGAGGAGGATTGGATGGATAGCTACAACCAGAGCGTAGGTGATCTAAAGATCCGTGCAAGTTATGGTACTCTGGGTAACCAATCTATCGGCGACTACCAGTACCAAACTACCTACTACCTATCGCCTAACAACTATGGCTATAATAATAAGCCAGTATCGGGTGCAGGTTTCTCACTTGGTTCGCATGACATCACTTGGGAGGTATCACACACGCTTAACTTAGGTCTTGACGCAACGTTCTTCAACAATAGCCTTTCGCTCGGATTTGACTACTTCATTAAGAACACCACCGATATCCTTGTTAGCCCACAGGTTCCATCTATCTTCGGCTCTGGACTTAACAACTACAACGCTGGTGAGATGCTAACACAAGGTTGGGAGCTTGCGATTAACTACAACCTACGCGAGGGTGACTTCACACACTCATTCAACTTCAACCTAGGTGACTCTCAGAATAAGGTTATCCACTACGAAGGCTTTGAATCATACCACACTAGCGACGAGATCACATTCCTTACTCGCGAGGGGCTACCTCTAAACTCATACTACGGATATAAGACTGATGGAATCTTCCAGAGCGAAGAGGAGATCGCGAACTCTGCGCTTCCATCGGGTGCTGACGTTGCACCGGGCGATTTGAAGTTTGTAGACCGCAATGGCGATGGTGTTATCGATGCAGATGATAGATTCTACCTTGGTAACGCATTCCCACGCTACACATTTGGTCTTAACTACACACTTAACTGGAAGGGCTTTGACCTAAATATATTCCTTCAGGGTGTAGGCGAGCGTCAGATGATGCTTCGCGGTGAGATGATCGAGCCATTCCACGTAGGATACTACCAAACAATGTTTGAGCACCAACTTGACTACTGGAGCCCAACAAATACAGATGCTAAGTACCCTGCACTTTCGAGCGCCCCGGGTTCAATCTCTAATAACTTTAGAACTGGTTCAGATATCTACCTACTAGACGCTGCATACCTACGCCTTAAGAACCTACAACTTGGTTATACATTCCCATCAAACTGGACAGAGAAGATTGGTGTAGAGAAGTGTAAGATCTATGTTAACGCACAGAACCTATTCACTATCTCTGAGAACTCATTTATCGACCCTGAGAATACAGAGTTCGGTTCGAGCATGAACACTGGTGGAGCAAATAGTGGTAGAAACTACCCTACTCTTCACTACTACGGATTCGGCGTTGAACTGCAATTCTAGTTTGGTGTTAAAAACATTTAAATTATAAAATTAAGTAAGATGAACAACAGATTTTTATATAGATTAGTCATTATGATCTCAGCCCTTACACTACTTGGTTCGTGTAACTCGCTGGATCAGGATCCTACTAATAGGTTCCCTGAGGAGATGTTCTGGGAGAGTGCGGAGAGAAGCCAAATGTTCCTTAACACTGTCTACGATGGTATGTACAGCGTTAATAATATGTGGAGCGATGAGGTACTTGCAGGTAATATGATCTCGAAGAGAGATAGAAGCTGGGATGAGTATCTAATCCGCGCTGGCCAAGGTACTGCAAATACTGGCCTATTCTCTGGCCACTGGGGTTGGATATATGCAGGTATTAAGAAGGCTAATATCTTCCTCGATAAGATTCACCTAACTCCGGGCCTAACCGACGAACAGAGGGCAGATATGATCGCTCAGGCAAGATTTATCCGTGCTAACCACTACTTTAGAGCAACCACGCTTTGGGGTGCAGTACCATTCTTCCTGCGTGACATCACAGTACAGGAGGCAATTGTAATGCCAAGAACCGCAAGAGAAGAGGTTATCGCAGAGCTTCACAAAGAGCTTGACGAAGCTATCGCAGATCTTCCAACTAACTGGACTACGGACACCCAAGGTCGCATCCGTAGGGCAGCAGCCGTTATGCTTCAGGCTAGAATCTACCTATTCGAGGGTAATTGGGCTAAGGTAAGCGAACTGACCGAGCAGATCATAAATGGAGAGCACGGTACATTTGAACTATACAACCCTGCAACTCCAGTCTACTCAGCATACGAAGACCTATTTACCTCGGGGAGTGAGTACAACAGCGAGGTAATACTATGTTACTCAATGATCGAGAACCTTAGAGAGTGGAGTCTTCAGGACCTTGTACCACGCTCTGCAGTAGGTTCACGTGGTGCATATAACACTCCAACCGAGAAGCTAGTCTCTAACTACATCGCCCTTGACGGTAGCACCTTTGAGCTAACAAGCGGTAGTGCATACGATAACAGAGACCCAAGATTGGATGCAACTATTGTACGCCACAACTCAATCTGGAGAGACGTTGTGGAGGGAGAGGCTACAGAGCATACTATCGTTATCAACTCTACAAATGGTAGTGATATCGACCGCTACCGTGCAGATAACGCTACGGAGACTGGTTACTACCTACGTAAGTGGTTCGACCCAGCACACCGTAACTCTATGATTATCTCGACTAATCCGATTATGATGCGCTACGCTGATGTGCTACTTATGTACGCAGAGGCTAAGAACGAACTTGGACAGATGGATCAAGCTGTATGGGATAAGACTATCCAGCCGATTAGAATGCGTGCAGGATTTGAGCTCCCTAGCGCACTTGACTTCCCAGCTGTTTCGAGCGATGAACTTAGAGAGATTATCAGAACAGAGAGACGCTCAGAGTTAGCAATCGAGGGTCTACACTACTTCGATATCCTTCGCTGGAGAGTAGCCGACAGAGAACTTGATGGTACACTTACGAGTGCTGTATATGATAGCAACACATCACCTGAGACTATCTTCCTATACAAATTCAATGTGAACAGAGACTACCTATGGCCTGTTCCTCAATCACAGATTAGTAACTTCGAGGCGCTACTTCCTCAAAATAGTGGATACTAACCAAGCACTTAACTTTATAGCACTTATAGACAAAGATGAAACAGATATTTAGATATTTCACTATTGCACTTACAGCTCTCACAGCTGTAAGTTGCAACCAAGATATGGAGTATAATCCGGGGGGAGTAAGCGGTGTTCAACACCTCTATGCTCCAGATAATAGCTACTACGTTGAGCTAGCGAGTGGCAATGGTCAGTATGTTGACTTCACGTGGGAGGGCTCTAACGCCGAGGATGGCGGAGCACCACTATATGAAGTCGTATTCTATAGCGATGCGGCGGGTTCTCAGGAGCTCTCGCGCATCAATGCAGGGGCGGCAAATTCGCTCTCAATTGCACATAAGGATATCAATAAGGTTATGAACCTTGCGGGCGTTGAGCCAGATAGCGAGGGAGCAGTCTACTGGAGTGTAGTTGCTAGCCGTGGTATTAGTGATGCACCATCACGCCCAGAGCCAAGAGAACTTGTTGTTAAGCGTATGAAGGGCTTTAAGATCGCTCCTGAGAATCTATATCTAGTGGGTAGTTCAACCGAAACGGGCGCAGACATCAGCCTTGCGCGCCAATTTATGGCACTATCTCCGGGCGAAGAGTACGAGATCTTCACTCGCCTAACTGCGGGAGAGTACAACATTGCCGATGGTACTGGCGCAGACGCTCGCCTATTCAACGTGACCTCTGGCATTATCAGCGAAGATAACAGCGACCCGATTGCACATACCAACGATGGTGTATATAGAATCAAAGTAGACCTAACAAGTAGTAGCGTGACGATAGATCTAGTAGAGAACTTCCGCCTAAAGACCTGCTCAGACTATAGCGAAAATGCACTAGAGTACCGCGGTGGTGGTAACTGGGGCGCAGAGAATATCATTCCAAACTTCGCAAGCGACGATAGGTACTTCTTCCGTGCTGATATCGGAGGCGTAGATACTAAGATTGGCTCTACAAACTGGGATAATCCGAGTGCCCCTGCAGACAAAGCTGAGGTGAGTTGGGATACTCAAGTAATAGTAAATGGCGACAACTGGGGCTACTCATATAAGGTAATTCCAACCTATCGTGGCGAGAAGTTCAAGATGAATGCAACTGTATCACTTAATGCCGATCTACCTACATATTCACACACTGCTTACTTTATTGAACTATAGCTTTAAGCACTTTTATAATAATATAAATAATGAAGACACTAAAAAGAGCACTCCTTGCGCTACTAGGGCTAACAGCATTTGTTAGCTGCGAGCGCACAATGGAGTATAATGATACCGAGGTGCTACCGATTACTGAGTTGATTATGCCCTCAAATACCGAGACACTAGAACTCTATAATAGCGCACTTGCGAGTCAAGAGTTTAAGTGGGGAGCACCTGCTAGACCAGTAGCACAAAGCTATGATATCACATTCTACACTGACAATACAACATCTGAGGATATCTTCCGTATACCTGTAACCACAGGTGGTAACAGCGCTATTGTTAGCCACTCTAAACTGATCCAAGCAGCTGAGCTAGCAGGTATCCAACCGGGCACTACTGGCAAACTATTCTGGTCAATTATCTCAAATAGAGGCGAAAATTCAACTAACGCAACTCTTAGAAACGAGATCAACGTAGTACTCGCTCAGGGCATCAATGATGTACCATCTAACCTATATCTAGGTGGCGTGGCTGAGAATAACGAAGGCAAGTTCCGCACGATGAGAAACCTTGGAGATGGCCGCTTTGAGATTATCGCAGAGGTACTCTCGACCGAAAACTTCTTCTTCAGCTCACGCAATATCGAAGATAAGAGCCGCTGTTTCTACGCTGTAGAGAGTGGCGAGAAGACTTCGCTAGTTGAGGGCACAGAGGGACAGAGCATCACGCTCAGCGATGGTGTATATATGCTATCTGTTGACTTTAACCTAGCCTCTGTTCAGGCCAAAGAGCTCTCTGATGTAGTGGTTCGTGGCGCTGAGACCTCACCAATGACATACGTAGGTGGTGGAGAGTATATCTGGGAGGGCAATAGTGGTTCGATGGTTATCCCTTGCGATGATCAAGGTAGATATAGATTCGATGGCGTACTAGATGGACAGAATATAATGATCGGTAGCGGTTCGATGTATGGACAAGCAGCGCCTGCAACTTTCAACTCTGCCTTCGAGGTATTTATCTACGATTTCCAGTGGGGTGTAGATCGCTATAACTTCACAATTCCAGAGGCATTCCGCACCCAAAGTGCTCTAATGCTAGAGCTAAACCTATCGGGTGATATCTACAACCATACACTAGACTATCCTGCGGCTGAAATTATGCCAATTACTGCACTTAACAACCCTACGGAGCTAGACAATACAGAGGCTACTGCCTTTGAGATCGAGAGCGCAGTTGAGGGTGCAAACTATACATTTAGCTGGACAGCAGCTCCTAGCGAATTCACAACTACATACACTATTCGCTTCTACACAGCAATTGGTGGAACTGACACAGAGATCCACAGTGCAACTGTTAAGGGTGAGACTAACTACTCACTTAGCCTATCGAAACTTGGCGAGATGGTAGCGGCTTCACTAGCAGGTAGTGGCGAGGTTGTTAAGTTCACTTGGAGTGTTGAGGGCGAGGTATTCGATCAAACCACTGCATACGATGGTGTTGAAGAGTTCTTCGTGAAGACTAAATCTATGGAGACACCAACCGCACTATTCCTAACTGGTGGCGGCTCTGAGTTTGGTACAGTTCTAGGCAATGCAGGTACTATGCGTGCTATATCGCCGGGAGTATTTGAGATCTACGCTGAACTAAGCGCATCGGGTAGCTATGGCTTTGCAAGCAGCAGAACTGGCACTCCAAATCGCTTCGGCCTAATCGATGGCAAACTAGCAGCTACTGTTAACCAGATAGATGTGGAGGCTGATGGTATCTTTAGAGTTACCGCAAACTTCGTATCGATGGAGGTTAGCGTAGAGAAGATTGAAGAGGTTAAGCTATTCTGGAATGGCAATAACAACGCAAATACACTAGAGTATATCGGTAATGGTGCTTGGAGAGCAAGCAAGGTTGATGGCAATCTAGTGGATAACACTGGTCGCGATGCAGAGCGCTACCGCTTCAATGCGCAGGTTAGCGGTGTTCGCGAGGCTTGGGGCTACCACCGTTGGGATAACTGGGCTCCTGAGGTTCACCACTTCCTATCGGCAGATGACTCTAACGATGGCAAGGCACCACAGCTAGTATATGTTCAAAAGAATATGGGTGACGACTGGTCGCACACATTCAAGACTGACCGTAACGGCTCTGACAACCAGAGAATCATCAAACTAGAGCTATTTATGAATGGCACTGCCTCAACTCCTGAGTCTCACTACCACGTTACACTTGAGTGGTACGGCGAAGATAAACCTGAGTCGAGCACGCACGTAACAGTACTTTAATTGAACAAAAATCTAATTAGTTGAAGGTAGACTCTCTACCCACTCTTATTAAATTAAGAACTTATGTGTGTTAGTTTCTGTACGGGAAGAGAGCTACACCTTCAACATAATAAAAAACTACTTTAAAATAGATGAAAAAGCAAATATTAATACTTTCGACGCTCGCTCTATCAATGGGCTCTTGTATGGATATCGTGGATACTTACTACGGTGAGCCATATGACCCAAGTAAGAAGGATACACTTATCGTAGATGATAAGGGTATAGTTTGGAGTGAGGTTGCAGACTATGGCACCTCTAAGCTTATCGAGAGATTCTGGAAGGTAAATGGTACAAACTTCGAGAGCAGCAGCCCTGAGTTTCACTTTACGCACGGAGCAGATGGTAAACAAGACCCTAACAATAACTACTGGCACCAAGCGCACGCTATGGACGTTATCGTAGATGCGTACCTTAGGGCTAAAGCGGCTGGCAACAGCGCCGATATGGCAACCTATAACGCAATCTTCGAGAATGGCTACAAGACGCCAATGGGCGATGGTAGCTCAAGGACAGATCAAGGTGTACTATGGACAAACTTCGGCGGCGACCAATACCGTGGACACTCTCCTGTATTCGGCAACCAATTCGTAGATGATATGGAGTGGCACGCAATCACTCTAGTTCGTATCTATAATGCTACTGGCGAGGCCGTATACCTTCACGAAGCACAGAGACTATTCGCTCAGATTATGACAGCTTGGAATATTCCAGTTGGTATGGCTGGCGATGGCGGTCTCTGCTGGAACCTAGACGAAAACCCTAAATCTAAGAACGCCTGTTCAAACGGCCCGGGCGTTGTAGCAGGTATGATGCTATATGCAGCGAGCCAAGGGACTGATTATGCCGTGAATTCACTTGCAGATTACGCAGATTATGACTATCTTACAGACTCTAAGATGATATATAACTGGCTAAAGGCAGTTCTATTCAATAAGGAGACAGGCGCGGTATATGATATGGTTAAGCAAGAGACTATTAACTACGGTACACTTACATACAACCAAGGTACATTCCTAGGTGGCGCACATATGCTCTACCAAGCAACTGGCGATATGAACTACCTAAACGATGCAAAGCTAGCGGCAAACTACTCTATGAGCAACCACGCAAATAGCAATATCCTAAAGGATGAGGGAGCAGGTGGTGATATGTCAATCTTCAAGGGCATCCTAGTGAGATACCTAGCCGGTATGGTTAATGATCCTAAGGTAGATAGAGCATACAGATGTACAGTATATGACTTCCTAAGATATAATGCCGTTGCTCTTTGGAATGGTGGTATGGATAGGAATGAGAGCGGTGAGGTTATCTCGCTATTTACTCCAGATTGGACAACTCCTGAATCTACTATCTTCCTAAAGGGTAATGACTATATGCTACCTCTACTTGGATGGCAGGTGAGCGGTGCAACGCTAATGGAGGCCGTAGTGGCAATGGAGAACCCAAGAAAATAATAAACACTAACTAATATATAAAAAACAATTACGACTATGAAAAAGACAATTCTTGTTGCAGCAGCGCTAATTCTTGCCACTACTGCTTCAACCATTGCAAATGAAAAACGCACTAAGGGTAAGAAGAAGCCTAAGACCGAGCGTGTATGTCAGCGCCCAGCAGTTGAGGATCGCC
>CAYJFH010000057.1:0-14173 GCA_964369485.1 uncultured Rikenellaceae bacterium
CGTTTGTAGGGGGTCTAGAGCTACGCTGAGCTAAAGGGTCTGGGGTTTTATTGTCATATATGTTTGACCCCAAGAAGGTCAAACATATATGGCAATATCCCCAGTGGGTTTTGCCTACTTTTGCCCAGACAAAAGTAGGTTAAGAAATAAAGCTAGAGTAATACGGAATAGTCAAGCTAGAGAAATTTAATGGGGGACGACTATATGTAAAATCAGAGGGGTTAGAACCTTACGTAAAGTAAGATTCCAACCCCTCCGATATGCTGAAAAGTGTGGCGGTTAGCCGATTGCAAGCTTTGCTCTGCGCTCAACAATAAAGTCAACCATAGCACCTACTGTCTTTAGTTTGAATAGCTTTCTATCTGGTATTTCAACCTTAAAAAGCTTCTCGATCTCCATTACCGCAACAACTAGCTTCATAGAGTCAAGGCCTAGGTCCTTCTGAATCGATGTCTCCATAGAGATACCTGACTCCTTTACTGCTGAATTCTCAGAGAACAGTTTTGATATCTTACTAAAAATTTCTTCTTTTTTCATAGCTTTCTCTTCTTTACTTAAGTTTAATAGCCGTAGGGGTCTACGGGGGTGTTTTTTGTTATCTATTTAGCGTCTTTAAATCTCTTAATCTTCTTTGAAGATGTCTTTGGGAACTCTGTGTCACGGAACTCTACCTTTACAATCCTCTTGTAGAATGGAAGTTCATCGTTTAGCTCCTCAATTCGCCTCTCTATATCGCTCTTAGATACCTCCTCTTCATCTTTAGAGTAGATCTCCGCAGTTAGGTATAGCTCCTCGCCCTTAGCCTCTTTAGCCGAGACCACTACTTCGCTTACGCCATCAATCTTTAGTAGGTAGCTCTCAATCTCCTCGGGATAGATATTCTTACCGTTCTTAAGCACAATAAGGTTCTTAATGCGCCCGGTGATGCGTAGGAATCCCTCCTTATCGAACTTTCCGATATCGCCAGTGTGGTACCATCCATCGCGTAGAACCTCCTCTGTTGCAGCTTGGTTCTTATAGTAGCCTATCATCACATTCACTCCCTTGACTATAATTTCGCCCTCGCCATCCTCATTTGGGCTATGTATCTTAACCTTACAGGTCTCGAACTCCACTCCGCAAGAGTCTAGTTTTGAGCGTCTAAGGCTCGCATTTGCAGTTACAATAGGTGCACACTCGGTGATGCCATATCCAATATTCATATCGATACCGAAGTCGAATAGGCCAGTTGCAACATCCTTGTCGAGAGCCGCGCCGCCACAGAATATAAAGTCTAGTCTACCGCCAAAGCCTGCAAGGATCTTCTTGAATAGCTTGCGCCTTACATCGATACCCACGGCAAATAGAGCACGGCTAGTAGCAAGCATCGCTTTAACTAGCGGTGCCTTGCCCGAGCGCTTGATGCTGTCCCATATATTATTATATAGTGTCTCGGCAACAAGTGGAACTGCTAGAAGGTATGTTGGTCTGAATATCTGAAGGTTTTGGGCAAATAGTTTAATTGAGTTATTAATCGCCACGGTATTACCTTGGGCAAGTGCCAGAACGATACCTAATGATAGCTCAAAGGTATGGTGCATAGGTAGCAGCGATAGATATGTGCTGTGCTTTGGGGCTAGCGATGTGCAGCCCTTAACCATAGAGATAATATTGTTATGCGAAATCATAACGCCCTTGCTCACCCCAGTAGTGCCAGATGTAAAGAACATCGATACCATATCATCGAGCTCGAAGTTATTATTAAACGGCTCGCTATTCTCATCGATATTACTCTGTCCCGCCGCTAGGTAGGCCTTGAAGTTTACCTCTGATGACTCAATATATCTAAGCTCAGGGAACTTCTCCATGGTAGGCTCAACTGTATCGTCATATTGGTCAGAGTAGAATAGTGCCTTGCAGTCAGACATCGATAGGATATTCTCAACCTCACTAGAGGTCAAATCCTTGTCGATAGGTACTGCGATATTACCAGAGTAAGAGATGCCGAAGAATGCAATTGCCCATTGGTATGAGTTCTCGCCAAGGATACCTATATGGTCTCTGTTGTAGCCGAGCGAACGGATATAGCCTGCAACCCTGCGAATATCTGCAATAAATTCTCTAAAAGTTATCTCGTAAAATCCCTCTTCTCTTCTAATTTGGTATGCCGCATCATCGGCAAAGTTCAGCTCCGCAAAGTCTATGAGTTGCGGTAGCGTCTTAAAGTCATAATTCATACTAGTCCCCTAAAATTGGTTCATCTCTATAACGACACCAACCTTGGGAGTAGTATCGAAAGTGGTGTGATTTCTAAATATTTTAAGAATATCAACGGAGCAAAGATACCCTTTTTTTGCTATCTTTGTGTGAATTTTACCAAAAAACACCCGCTATGAACAACTTAAAATTATCTAAAGAACAATTTATCAGTGATTTAAATAGTGTGCGTAATTCGTCGCCACTTGTCCATAACATTACAAATTACGTTGTAATGAATAGTACAGCCAATGCGCTACTATCTATTGGAGCTTCGCCAGTGATGGCTCACGCACTAGAGGAGGTAGAGGATATGGCATCGATTGCAAGTTCACTTGTGATTAATATGGGAACACTATCGACGAATTGGGTCGAGGCGATGGTGCTAGCAGGAAGAAGGGCAAGTGAGCGAGGTATCCCAGTTATATTTGACCCAGTAGGGGCAGGTGCTACACCATACCGCAATGAGGTGTGCAAGCGTATTTTGGAGGAGTGTTGCCCGACTATTATTCGTGGCAATGGCTCGGAGATTATGGCGCTCTCGGGATGCGCAGTGACCACTAAGGGGGTCGATAGTAGCGCAAGCTCGAACGATGCCCTCAGCTCGGCTGTTGAACTTGCAAAGGCTACGGGCGCAGTAGTTATTATTAGTGGCCCAACGGACTATATCACAGATGGAGAGAGTGTAGTAGAGGTTCCTTATGGTTCGACTATGATGACCTCGGTTACAGGTATGGGCTGTACAGCCACTGCGGTGGTTGGTGCATTTGCAGCAGTTAACCCCGACAGACTCTTAGCCGCTACTAGTGCAATGGTTGCAATGGGCGTTGCAGGTCAAATTGCGGCAGCACGCTCAGCAGGCAATGGTTCACTCCAAGTAAACTTCCTCGATGAGCTATATAACCTCGGTGAGGAGTCGTTAAGTAAAGTAGGGTAGGTCGATATGAAATTTAATCCACTTCTATATCTAGTAACAGACCGTGATATTGCCGCTGGCAGAGACCTTGTAGAGCTTGTTGAAGCCGCAGTTCGTGGAGGAGTAACTGTAGTGCAGCTCCGTGAGAAGGAGTGTCCTACTGGAGAGTTCATTGAGCTAGCAAAGCGCCTAAAGGAGGTTCTGCACAGCTACGATGTGCCCCTAATAATTAATGATAGGGTGGATGTGGCACTTGCCGCAGATGCCGATGGAGTCCATATCGGGCAGAGCGATATGCCATATAGTATAGCTCGTGAGATACTGGGTGATGATAAGATAATTGGACTCTCGGTAGAGACTATCGAAGAGGTTGCTCAGGCCGAGAGCCTTGATGTGGACTATATCGCCCTTTCACCTATATTCTCAACATCCACTAAGCTAGATATTAAGAGTCCATTTGAGCTCGAAGGTGCTGCGAGGGCACGAGAGCTATCTGGTCACCCGATGGTTGCAATCGGAGGGATTAACTGTGATAATTGTAGGGAGATCACCTCCATTGGTATAGATGGAGTCGCCGTAATCTCAGCTATTCTAGGTGCTAAAGACCCTGAGGCCGCCGCCAAAGAGTTTAGAGAGCGACTCACGAATAAGTAGATACTTTCTCGATAACATTTGGAAAGTCTGAAAAATAGTGCTATATTTGCGCCCTGAAAAAACTGTGTGATGGGGTCGTGGCGTAGGGCCAGTGACTGAGTAGCACAACAAAACAAAATAAAATGAAGAATATTCAAATTCCAGCTAAAAAGCGTGAAGATTTCGGTAAGAAAGCTTCTAAAGCAGTTCGTTACGGCGATGCAGTTCCATGTGTAATCTACGGTGGTGGCGATACAGTACACCTTTCAGTAGAGAAGAGCGAACTTAAAAAACTTATCTACACTCCACAATCTTATATCGTAGTTTTCGATATCGAAGGTAACAAAGAGACTGTAGTAATGCGTGACGTTCAGTACCACCCAGTAACTGACGAGCCTCTACACATCGACTTCTACCGTGTAATTCCGGGCAAACCAATCGTAATTGACCTTCCAGTTAAACTTTATGGTAACGCAGAGGGTGTTAAACTTGGTGGTAAACTACAACTTTCTAAGCGTAAGATCAGAGTATCAGGTCTTGAAGAGCACCTTCCAGACTCAATCGATATCGATGTTACTGACCTAGCACTAGGTAAGAGTATCTTCGTTGGTGATATCAACGTTGAGAACATCGTAATGCTTACTCCTGCAACTACTGCAGTATGTGCGGTTCGTATGACTCGTGCAGCTCGTGGTGCGGCAGCAGCAGCGGCAGCAGCAGCGAAGGGCAAATAGTCCTAAGCGCTTTAATAGCCAAATACCTAAGGAGCCTAACTCGAAAGAGTTTAGGCTCCTTTTTTGTGCTATCCTGTCCGATAACATACAATTTTGAACCTCTATGCAAACAACAATTTAGCTATGGAGATAAAGCTATAAAGAGTCATTTATAAATATTTTGTATATTTGCCATCGGAAAATTCACTAAATAATCAGTTAAATTGTGTTAATAGGCTGATTGCTAGGATGTTTTTACGACTAAAGAACACGTAATACATAAACATCCGTAGAGGTGTGTTTTAGAGAAATATAACCCCCAGATAGAAATTAAATGAATAAACTTTTAATGATTCTTGCAAGTTTTATACTTGCAACTACGATTTCTTATGCCCAAGAGGTAAAGGAGATTGAAATTAATAAATTAGAGACAGATAAGATAGCATCAGGTAGCTTTTGGGACAACTGGTTCATCTCTGCGAGTATTGGGGTGACATCTAACTTCATTACCTTATATGACTTCTCTAATCTAGGTCAGAATGTAGATTTTGCATTTGAGGCATCGCTTGGTAAGTGGGTGAGCCCAGTATTTGGCGGTAGGATTCAATATCGCGGATTTCAAACTACCACAAGAATATCTGCAGATGAGAAGTATAGTTGGAATCCACTTACTCTGCACGCAGACCTTCTAATAAATCCATTCAACCTATTTGGTACCTACAGTGAGCAGAGGGTATTTGATTTTATTCCATTCGTTGGGGCTGGTATCACGATGTATGACTACGAGAAGGAATTATTCCTAACTGCTGGTATTATTAATCGTTATCGATACTCAGATGTTTTTGACTTTAACGTGGAGATTGGGGCTAGTGTAATCTCAAATCGTATAGTGCCAACAACTAAGGAGATAGGTTATGTGCAGATTCCAATCTCTCTTACGGTTGGTGCTACCTATAACTTTGGTAGGAATTATGGTAGAGACTTTGAGAGAATTCAGAGTACTGTTGATCAGTCGGCTATTCCATACGAAGAGATGATCGATAATCTGATGATTGCAAATGGTCAGTTGGTCGATGAGGCCGAGATGCTAGCTCAGGATATTAATAGACTTAAGGCTAAATCGATCCTTCCATACGAAGAGGCTATCGACTACCTAGCACAAGCTAATGGCGAGCTTAAGAGGAGTAATAAGAGGCTAAAAGAGGAGATAGATAACATCCAAAGAGGCAGCAGTAGCACTATGTCAGCTGTAGGGAGTCCAACTGCAAATGTAATCTATACAGTGATATTTAAGGTCGATTCATATAGTATTACAAGCGAGGAGTATGAGCGCCTTGAGATGTTAGCTTCCGAGATTAGATCCACTGGTGGGAAGTATGTAGTTGAGGGTTATGTAGACTCTAAAGAGGGCGCAGAGTCATCTCAGCAAACTCTATCGTATAACCGAGCAAAGGCTATCTGCGACGCACTTGTCAATAAGTATGGTGTAAACCCTAGTAGAGTTAAGGCGGTAGGTCTAGGTGCAATAGATATCTACGGTCAGGTTAAGCTAAATAGATATGCACTTGTAAGGGTTGTAGAGTAGTTGTAGTGCTATAAATACTTAAAAAAAGGGGAGTCCCTAAACTCAGTGGAGTTTAGAGACTTCCCTTTTTTTATTTCAGAAAGCGGGGCTTCTTAGATCGTTGTTATCGACTTAAATGGGCCGTAAATCGCCGCACCTATCTGCCAAGTTTTCTTATCCACGTTAACCGTTGTGCCATTGTCAGCACCTGTTGTAAGGTTAACATTACTAAGCGTTGGGCCATCAAATGCACCTGCATCTAGCATTAGATCCGTTGATTCAGTAGATAGCGTTACATTAGTGAGTGCATCACACGAGTAGAATACGTGCGAACCATAATTAACAGCCTTTGGAAGTGTTACGTTCACTAGTTCGTAGCACTGATAGAATGTTCTCTTACCTACATTTACAATGTTTGGAAGTGTAATATCCTGTAGAGATTCACAATATAGGAAGGCATTCTCGCTTGTTGTCGTAACATTAGGAAGTTTAACTACCATCAGTTCAGTACAGTATTGGAACGACTTAATACCTACGGTCTGTAGATTAGGCATATCAACTTCATATAGTAGATCACAGTATCCAAATGCCTCATCGCCAAGTGTGATAAGATTTGGGAAGACAGCAGCCTCTAGTAGTCTTGCTCTCATAAAGCCACCCATACCAATTTCAGATAGTTGCGGCATATCAATTGTTGTGATACCCGGGCAGTTACGGAAGGATTGATCACCAACTTTTGTTGCCTTAGGAGCCTTAATCGACGATAGGTAGTAGACAACTCCATTAATATCAGGGCAAAGAGCATCGTTAGGGAATGTCACAACATCTGTGAACTCCACCTGTACCATACGTCCTGCAGATTGAAGTGCGCTATATAGTGCTGAAAAATCGCTCGCTGTTGGTGCAGCCGCAGATTCAATAACCCAGATATCTTCGGCAATTGTGCTTCCATCCTCTGGGATTTCAGTCAGAACAAAGTTCTTCACATCTGTATTTCCTGCGCCTGCATCTGTAAGTTCGAACTCAACGCCATTATTACGTTGATCGCTCATATATGGCAGTAGTTCAATCTTCTGAACAGTAGAGCATCGAAGTTTACTAGTTATAGCCGCTCCCATATCGTCAGTTTGGTTACCGCTGTATATCTCAGTAAGTCTTGTTGTTGCAGAAATATCGAGTAGAGGCATTCTATTCTCTTGAGCGAATAGCCACGACTCTAGCGCCGTACAAGGTGAAAGATCCACACTCTCTAGATAATTAACTGCGAATGACATCTCGGTAACCTTATCACAGTTCGTTAGGTTAAGAGAGGTTAGGTGGTTCTCGCCCACATAGATACGCTCCATAAGTGGGTTGGTCGAGAAGTCCATTGTCTCGATTTGGTTACCCCAACAGATAATCTCCGCTAGTTTTGCATTACCAGTTATATCCAGCTCAGTTAGTTTATTTGTCCAACATCTTATGGTTTCAATATCAGGGCATTGAGTTACGTTAAGTGACGTGATCTCATTCTCCGCTACATTGACACCGATTAGCTTTGGGTTTGCAGAGAAGTCAGCCTCTGTGATCTTGTTATTCAGCGCACCGAATACCATTAGGTTTGGGAACTCTTCGATACCCTTAATGCTAGTCACACCTGCGTCAATTGCGTAGATCTGTAGTACATCGGCTGCTTCTAGTTTAGAGATAATGCCGTCGTCATTTGCATCAATTTGCTGTGGAATATGGCCAGTGTAGGTTGCATCATAGATATCGCCCGGGTGTACTACCAATAGTGCAGCAAGGAACTTAGGGTCTTCGATCACGATAGGATCTACAGGTTTCTCGGTTGCAAGCTGAGCAACAGAGATTACAAGTGGTTTCATATCGACAGCCGTAAGGGTAATTGTAGCATTACGCATCTCATATGCTTGATTTTCATCGGCTGTAACCACTACGGTTCTATTGCCCGAGCCCGAAACTTCACCAACTCGTACCCAAGTTGCCTCAGGCGCCATCGATGGCGAGAAGTTCAGTGAATTTCCGTAGAAACCACGCTCTTTAAGTTCAAGTTCAGAGTAGATTGCACTGTTGCGCTCTGCCGAACGCTCGGAAAGTGCCTCGATGCCCTGCGACATTGCAACTCTCTGCTGTGGTGTAGCATCTACTCCCTCGGTAATGGTTATAGACCACTCGAGACCCTCAGATGCCATAACCTGAATAGTTTTGTCGCCGCCAGTATTTGCAAACTCCAGTGATAGAGGCGCAACACTTAGGCTCTTCTCCGCTGGTGGTTCTACAATAGGCTCATCTGGTTTAATGTCCTCACAAGCTACTGCAAAGATAGCAAATAGCGCAAGAAAAAGGTGGTAAAGATTAGATTTGATCTTCATAATTTAGATTTTTGGGGTTAATATAATTTGTTTGGATTGTTTTTTTTGCCCAGACGCACAACACCCACACGCCGTTAACCCTATGAGATATAACGGGAACCCCACACTTGATCACGCTCTAAATAAGTAGCCCTATTAGCTACTACACAAGCTCTCTACGTACTAAAGTTATTAATTCATTATAGTACACTTAATAGTTACTACAAATATATAAATATTGAATAGATATTCCAAATATTATTAGAAATATATTTAATTTACTTAATATCTAGCGTTTTAATAGAGTGTTTTACGCGTTAATTGATACTATATATATGTACAATTAATATCTTAATGAAGATTATATATGTTACTTTATATAATAAGGACGCTAGCAATGGATATATCCATAAAAGATGGGTTCAACTATTATGATTAATAGTTGAACCCATCTTATTATATATAAACTATAGTGGATTAATCCATCTCGAAGAACTCTTCGATTTCACGGCGCTCACGCTTAGTTGGGCGACCTGCGCCACGGTCACGCTGACCAGAGGCTGCAAACTTCGCCATCTCTAGCTTATCGTGTTCGCTCTGAGGAGTAACATCCATCAGGAAGTCAGGAACTAATTTAGCCCCAACTCTACGCTCGGTAAGCCCTACAACTCTAAATGAGAAGATAGCAGGCATACGCTTAACCCCGATGGTATCACCCTCTACAATATCACGGCTAGGCTTAACAGTAACACCATTAACAAGTATCTTCCCCCCTTTTAGCGCTTCGGAGGCATCAGAGCGAGTCTTAGCAAGCCTTACTGCCCATATAAATTTATCTGCCCTTACTCCCATAACTACTCCTTAATCTTTTTAGTATTTGCGATATTCATAGCACGAGCAGCACCCATCAGCGCAAAGTTCTTAATTGCACTAATAGAATCGGCGATAACCTCAGGCATCAACTCCTTCTCCTCAGAGGTGAACTCACCAAGAACATAGTCGATCTGCGCACCCTTTGGGAAGTCCCCACCAACACCCACTCTAAGCCTTGCGTAGCTCTGAGTGCCGAGCACTGCGTTAATGTCCTTTAGTCCATTATGTCCACCATCCGAGCCCTTAGTCTTCATCCTTAGAGTTCCAAGGTCAATGGCTATATCATCGACAACGACAAGTACATTCTCGATCTCAATGCCCTCCTTTTTCATCCAGTAGTCAACCGCGCGACCACTTAGATTCATATATGTAGATGGTTTTAGTAGCGTTAGGAGCCTATTTTTTACCCTTACAGTCGCTACATCGCCCAACCTATCGGCCTTAAAGTTTATATCCTCATACTCCGAAATAAGCCCGTCAAGCACCTTGAAGCCAATATTGTGCCTCGTCTCCTCATACTCTCTGCCCGGATTACCGAGCCCTACAATTAGATATTTCATTATAAGTAAATGTGTGTCAAAAATCAAACCGCAAATTTAATTAAAATTCCTTATATAAGTGGCAAAAGTTATCACAATTATATCTGTAGCTATGATTAAGGATCTATTCGCAGTTTTAAAATGCCACTCTCTGTCCTTCGTTCTCGCTAATAACAACAGAGGCGCTGAGCTCTATATGCTCAACGCCTCTGTAAAGAGTTATCTATAGCTCTAGGGATTAGTTGTTAACCTCGCCTAGCTCTTGCCATACTAGTGCCGATGCACCAAGAACAGCTGCGTTCTTACCGTCGATACCCGATGGGATAAGTTTTACCTTGTTTTGGAAGTGGCGTAGGATATTGTTCTCCATTGCACGCTTCGTAGGTTCGAAGATATACTTACCAGCCTTAGCAAGTCCACCGAATAGGATAATAGCCTCAGGAGATGTAATTGTAACTGCATCTGCTAGTGCTTTACCTAGTAGGTTACCAGTGTACTCATACGCCTCGATCGCTAGAGGGTCACCATTAAGGGCAGCCTTAGTGATCATCTCAGCAGTAAGTTCATTGAATGTAATGTTTCTAAATTCACTATCTTCTAGGTGGTCTGCAAGAAGTTTGAATGCAGTACGCTTGATACCAGTTGCTGAAACGTAAGTCTCAAGACAACCCTTACGGCCACAACCACATCTGCGGTCTCTACCGTTGATAACTACGTGGCCAAGTTCACCAGCGAAGCTATCGTGACCATATACAAGTTGACCATTAGCTACGAAACCGCTACCAAGACCAGTACCTAGAGTTACCACGATAAAGTCCTTCATTCCCTTAGCTGCGCCATAAACCATCTCGCCAATTGCTGCTGCATTAGCGTCATTAGTAATGATAACTGGAGAGTTAGGGTAGTACTTCTGCATCTTTTCAACGAATGGCACAACACCGCTCCACGCTAGGTTTGCTGCATATTCGATAGTACCTTTGTAGTAATTTCCATTAGGTGCACCGATACCAACTCCCATAAATTCATATTCGAAGTCAAGTTGCTTTAGAAGGTTTTGGATGCCTAGGTAAAGCTCTTCAAGATATTGATCGAAATCTGGGTAGTTTTTAGTTGGAAGTACGCCTTCACCATAGATATTGCCCTCTCGGTCTACAAGTCCAAACACCGAGTTAGTTCCCCCGATATCTATACCTACTACTAGTTGTTTCATATAGTTTTTGTGTGTTAAAATGTGATATATTATTGTGTTTTTGTTAGTATTACGAAACAAAAATAAAATTTTTTTCTTTTTCCGCAAAATTTTGAGCGCTAATAATTTCAGTTTTTGTAACTTCTTTCGTAACTTCGTGCTTTAGATATGAAACTATACAACACATTTTTACAGGAGATTCAACGCTCGTTTTTAGAGCTGAATCTAGAGGGTAATCCAGATACTCTCTATCAACCAATACGTTACACTTTAGAAGATGGTGGCAAGAGGATGCGCCCGCTCCTTACCTTACTCTCCGCATCGCTATTTAATAGTGACCTGCAGGAGGTAGTGCGTAAAGCGATGCTACCTGCGCTCGCCATTGAGGTTTTTCACAACTTTACACTTCTTCACGACGATATAATGGACTGTGCTCCAACTCGAAGGGGTAGGCCGACCGTTCACACAAAGTGGGGGACGAATGGTGCGATACTTTCGGGAGATGCTATGATGATACTATCATACCACGTGCTTTGTGGTGCAGATAGACTTCCAGAGCAGATGGCAGTCTTTAATCGTGCGGCAATTGAGGTATGCGAAGGTCAACAGCTCGATATGGAGTTCGAAGATAGAGTAGAGGTCTCGGTCGAGGAGTATATAGAGATGATTAGGCTAAAGACTGCGGCACTAATGGCGGCGGCAACTAAGATGGGAGCCATTGCTATGGATGCAACCACTGAGCAGTGCGATGCTCTATATAGATACGGTGAGAACCTAGGGCTAGCCTTTCAGATTCAGGATGACCTGCTAGATACCTATGGCGATAGCTCAACCTTCGGAAAGAAGATTGGAGGCGATATCTCGGAGGGTAAGCAGACATTTCTGCGTATCACAGCACTTAACCTTGCAAATGATGCACAGCGAGAGGTGCTAATTCAGAGCCGAGACTATCAAGCCGTAAGGGATATATATGATGAATTGGGAGTTGCCGAGATTGCAACCGAGCAGATTGTAAGTTACTTCAATAGCGCAGTTCAATACCTCGATATCTTCGAGGGTAGTGCAGTGGAGTCACTTAAAAATTACAGCGATATTTTACTGAAGAGAAATAAATAGATAATTTAGATAAACTTATGTTTGAAACACAATTACAAGCCGCTCGCCGTGGAGTTATCACTCCGCAGATGCAGAGCGTAGCAGAGTCCGAAGGGGTAGATATCCAAGTAGTATTGGATTCAGTGGCGGCAGGACGTGCCGTTATTCCAGCAAATAGAAAGCACCCAGAATCTACACCGATGATCATTGGTGAGGAGTATAGAGTAAAGATTAATGCCAATATCGGTAACTCAGCCCTCGGCTCTTCTATCGAAGAGGAGGTAGAGAAGATGGAGTGGGCAGTAAAGTGGGGTGCTGATACAGTTATGGACCTCTCTACTGGCGACGATATCAACGAAACTCGTGAGGCTATCGTTAGGGCATCTAGGGTGCCGATTGGTACAGTTCCAATGTACCAAACCTTCGAGAAGGCTGGCGGTAAGGCAGAGAACCTAACTTGGGAACTATTCCGTGATACACTTATATACCAAGCCGAGCAGGGCGTTGACTACTTTACAATCCACGCAGGCCTACTGCATAAATTAGTGCCAGCAGCCCTTAATCGTGTTACAGGTATTGTATCTCGTGGAGGGTCGATTATGGCTAAGTGGATGAACCACCACAACTCTGAGAACTTCCTATATACTCACTTCGATGAGATATGTGATATATGTGCAGCTTATGATGTTACTATCTCCCTTGGTGATGGACTTCGCCCGGGCTCAATAGCAGATGCTAATGATGAGGCGCAGTTTGGTGAACTTGACGTACTTGGTGAACTAACACTCAGAGCGTGGGATAAGGGCGTACAGGTGATTATCGAAGGCCCGGGACACGTGCCAATGAACCTTATCGAGGAGAATATGCGTAGACAAAAAGAGGCGTGCCACGGAGCACCATTCTACACCCTAGGCCCTCTAGTTACTGATATTGGAGCAGGCTATGACCATATCACAGCCGCTATCGGTGGTGCTATGATTGCTTGGATGGGTACCTCAATGCTATGTTATGTAACTTGTAAGGAGCACCTTGCACTGCCTAATAAGGAGGACGTGCGTGAGGGCGTTGTAGCATTTAAAATCGCTGCGCACGCTGCTGATATTGCAAAAGGCAATAAGATGGCAATAGAGCGTGACTTGGCTATGAGCAAAGCGCGCTTCGATATGCGTTGGAGAGAGCAATTTGACCTATGTTTTGACCCAGAGCGTGCCGAAGCTATGCACCACGGCGCAATCAAAGAGGGTGAGGACCACTGTTCGATGTGTGGCCCTGACTTCTGTGCAATGAAAATAACAAAATCTATAAAAAAGTAATAAAAACTAAACAGTAAATTTTATTATTTAAAATATTTTACATATCTTTGTCCTCAGAAACAAACAACAAACATTATAAAACTTGAATTAAGATGGAAAAGAGATGGATTTGCACCATTTGTGGATACGTTCACACAGGTGAAGAGGCACCAGAGCAGTGCCCACAATGTAAACAACCACGTGAGAAGTTTAACGAAATCGTTGATCGTGGCGAAGGTAAGATGGAGTGGGCTGATGAGCACCGTATTGGCGTAGCTAAGGGTGTTGATGCTGAGATCCTTGAAGGCCTACAAGCTCACTTTATGGGTGAGTGTACTGAAGTAGGTATGTACCTTGCAATGAGCCGTCAAGCTGACAGGGAGGGCTACCCTGAGGTTGCTGAGGCTTACAAGAGAATCGCAATCGAGGAGGCAGAGCACGCTTCTAAATTTGCAGAGCTTCTAGGCGAAGTGGTTTGGGATACTAAGACAAACCTTAAGGCTAGAATGGATGCTGAACAAGGTGCTTGTATCGATAAAAAACGTATCGCAACTCGTGCTAAAGAGCTAGGTCTAGACGCTATCCACGATACTGTACACGAAATGTGTAAGGACGAGGCTCGTCACGGCCAAGTGTTTGAAGGTCTATACAACAGATACTTCGCAAAGTAATCTTTTTGAATTAAGATTGGTGAATATAATGAGGCTTCTCTGCTGATGCAGGGAAGTCTCTTTTTTTGTTGCGCTGAGCCAAGCTAGAGAAATTATATGGGG
>CAYJFH010000058.1:0-13979 GCA_964369485.1 uncultured Rikenellaceae bacterium
GCACCTGCAAAAGATAGTAGGGGTGATCGCCAATAAAGCGATCACCCCTACTATTATATAGTGTCTCTATATGGTACTACTCCATAAGTTTGCGGTACTTTGCCTTTGATGGCTCACTCTCGCCGCTCTGCATAAGTTTATGTGCCTCGTAGTCTGAGTATCCACCTTCGTAGAATGTTACATTACCATTGCCGTCGAATGCAAGGATGTGTGTAGCGATTCTATCTAGGAACCACCTATCGTGGCTAATAACCACTGCACACCCTGCAAAGCCCTCTAGACCCTCCTCGAGTGCACGAAGTGTATTAACGTCGATATCATTGGTAGGCTCATCGAGAAGTAGCACATTGCCGCCCTCCTTTAGTGCCATAGCAAGGTGGAGTCTATTGCGCTCACCACCCGATAGGATGCCGCACTTCTTCTCTTGATCGCCACCAGTAAAGTTAAAGCGTGAACAGTAGCCCCTAGCGTTGATCTGGCGGTTGCCAAGTGTAATTAACTCTGAGTTCTCCGAGATTACCTCATATACACTCTTATCAGGGTCGATAGAGCGGTGCTGTTGGTCAACGTATGAGATCTTAACGGTCTCACCCACCTTAAAGTCACCCGAAGTGGCTGTATCTAGCCCCATAATTAGTCTAAATAGCGTGGTCTTACCTGCACCATTAGGCCCAATTACCCCAACGATACCTGCAGGTGGAAGTCTAAAGTCAAGCCCTTCGTATAGAACTCTATCGCCAAATGCTTTGCTAACACCCCTTGCCTCAATAACCATATCACCGAGCCTTGGGCCATTAGGGATAAAGATCTCTAGCTTCTCCTCCTTAGCTGCGCTATCCTCGCTCAGAAGTTTATCATATGCTGCAAGACGAGCCTTACTCTTAGCCCTTCTAGCCTTTGGAGCCATACGTACCCACTCCAACTCTCGCTCTAGGGTCTTCTTGCGCTTACTCTCGCTCTTCTCCTCCATAGCTAGGCGTTGGGTCTTCTGATCTAGCCAGCTAGAGTAGTTACCCTCCCAAGGGATACCCTCGCCACGGTCAAGCTCTAGGATCCAGCCTGCTACGTTATCTAGGAAGTAGCGGTCGTGGGTAACGGCAATAACAGTACCTTTATACTGTTGAAGGTGCATCTCAAGCCAATCGATACTCTCGGCATCAAGGTGGTTGGTAGGCTCATCGAGTAGTAGTACATCTGGCTCTTGGAGTAGTAGGCGACATAGTGCCACTCGGCGGCGCTCACCACCCGATAGTACCTCTATCTTTTGGTCTGCTGGAGGGCATCGTAGTGCATCCATCGCACGGTTTAGCTTCTGGTCAATCTCCCAGCCGCCAGCGTGGTCGATCTTCTCGGTAAGTTCGCCTTGACGCTCAATAAGTGCCGCCATTTCGTCGTCACTCATCTCCTCCATAAAGCGCATATTCACCTCTTCATACTCCTTTAGCATCGCCACTACATCGGCGCAACCCTCCTCGACAATCTCGCGAACAGTCTTCGAGTCGTCGAGTTGTGGCTCCTGCTCTAGGTAGCCCACTGAGTATCCCGGAGAGAATACCACTTCACCTACGTGGCTCTTATCGAGCCCTGCGATGATCTTCATAAGGGTAGATTTACCCGAGCCATTAAGACCGATAATACCGATCTTCGCCCCGTAGTAGAACGATAGGTAGATATTATTTAGGATACGTTTGTTGTTGTGTGGAAGGATCTTTGATACCCCTACCATCGAGAAGATAATCTTCTTGTCATCAATCTGTGCCATATATTCTTTTATTTTAATCTATATACTTTATCTATTGCCTTAATGTTACGTAGGTGGTAGAGTATCATATCGAGCGCCTGTGTGCCCTTTACCTCTACTACCACATCGCCGCTGAATGAACCGCCACGACTACCTAGGTTAACACTCCTTACACTGACGTTCAACTTCTTGGAAAGTGTGTCGGAGATATCTGCCATAACCCCTTGGGAGTCATTGCCCTCGATCCTAATAGTTGCGATATATGCGCCATTTGCCGAGCTATCCTCTCTCCACTTTGCATCTACCACCCTATATGGATAGTTCTCTCTAAGCCTTGCGGCATTTGGACAGTCAACTCTATGGATGGTAATACCGCTATGGATAGTTACGAATCCAAAGATATCGTCACCGAATATCGGTGAGCAGCACTGTGCCATCTTATAGTCAATACCCCTAGCGCTCTTATCGATAATAAGTGCATCTGAGGATCTCTTACCATCCTCCTCCTTGCGTGGTACCCTTCTAGGCTTAGGGAGTTGCACAGGTACACCCTCTTGGATGTAGCGTGATATAACCTCCTTAATCTCACTTAGCGAGGCTCTGCCCTCGGCTATCATATCGTAGATCTCGAGGCCAGTCTTAACCTTGTAGTGCTTGCATAGTATAGTTACAGACTCCTCGAGGGTGGTTTGTAACCTCCAATTCTTTAACTTTCGCTCTAGCTCCTCACGCCCAAGTGTTGCGCTACTTGCAAGCTCTTCGCGTAGAATTTGGCGAATCTTACCCTTAGCCTTACCCGTTACTACGTAGTTCAGCCACGCTGCCTTTGCCTTTCTGCTCTTAGAGCTCTTGATCTCCACGATATCTCCACTGCGTAGCTTCTCGCGGATACTTACAGCCTTGCCATTGACCATAGCGCCACTACAAGAGGCACCAAGGTTGGTGTGAATATCGAATGCAAAGTCTAGGATAGTTGCGCCCTCGGGTAGCTTTCTAATATCTCCGCTCGGGGTAAATACAAATACCTCGGCAGAGCCTACTGCGAAGTCGAATTCATCGGCCGCGGGCATATCGCCAGCCGAGTTATCGACAATTGAGCGTAGTCGCTCTAACCACTGCTCTGAACTTAGCGTCCCTGCGCTCTGTTCCTTATACCTCCAGTGGGCAGCAACGCCCCTCTCGGCTACCTCATCCATCCTTTCTGAACGTATCTGAACCTCGACCCAGCGAGCCTCGCCGTGGGTAGAGTCTAGCACCGTTGCGTGTAGCGACTCATAGCCGTTGGACTTGGGTATAGATATCCAGTCCCTCATCCTATTGGGATTAGGGGTGTAGAAGTCAGTAACCACACCAAAGGCTGTCCAGCACTGCATCTTCTCGTCCTGAGCGTTACAGTCGATGATTATGCGGATTGCGAATATATCAAATACCTTTTCGAATGGAACTCCCTGCTTGCGCATCTTCTTCCATATTGAGTATATCGACTTAGTACGGCTCTTAATCTTAAATCTATAACCCTGCTCGGTGAACTTCTGCTTTAGGGGTGCCACGAACTGCGCAATAAACTTTAGGCGTGACTCTTCACTCTCCTTTAGCTTCGCTTTGATGGAGTGGTACTCCTTACCCTCGAGGTACATAAGCGATAGATCCTCTAGCTCGGTCTTAATATTATATAGACCTAGCTTGTGGGCTAGTGGGGCATATATATGGATAGTCTCCCACGACTTCTTATTTCGCTTTAGCTCGGGGAATATCTCTAGGTGTCGCATCACCTCTAGACGATCGGCTATCTTGATTAGTAGCACACGAGCATCTGTGGAGTATGATATGATTAGCTCCCTAAAGTTATCTGCTTGGAGTGTCGAGAGCTTGGCGTCGACACTCGATATTGAGTTTAGTCCACGAAGGATCTTTGCGCACTTCTCTCCATAGCTCTCTATGACCTCCTCTTCGGTGATTAGTCGCTCTCTAGCGGCCTCATGGAGTAGTGATGCAAGTACTGAGCTTACCCCTAGTCCTAGCTCCTTGGTTACTATCTGTGCTGTGTGGAAGCAGTGCTCAAACATCAGCGAGCCGTCGTAGCGCTTGCGCCCACGGCTAAGTTCAAGGGCTCTGCGTAGCGCTCTTATGACCTTTGCTAAATCCTCTAGGGAGTAGTTAGACTTTATATGTTGTAGAAAATCTTTATATTGTCCCATAAGCTTATTCTCTCTCTCTTAATATCCTTGTTTAAAAAATACTACTTCGGAGCCTTGATATATAGGTAGACACCTATGATGAAGTAGAGTATGTTTGGTGCCCATATTGCAATGTCTGCAGGCATAATTCCACCCTTGGCAAATTCAGATGCAAATCGCATCAGTAGCACGTAGGAGAAGCATAGTCCAATGCCCAGTCCAATATGGAGTCCTGTTCCTCCTCGCACCTTTCTCGAGGATAGTGATAGGCCAATTAGTGTTAGCACAAATGTTGAGAATGGGTAGGCCCAGCGGCTACTTGCCTCTATCTCAAATAGTGTAACCATATCTGAACCCTTAGCCTTCTGGGCTTCGATAAATTTCCCCAGTCTGTTGAAGTTCATAGTCCTTGCCAGTTCATCTACCTTACCGAGCTCCTCAGCCGTTAGGTTAATGACCGTATCGAGTGCCACATTACTCTTTAGCAGTGAGTCTCTATCGCCATCGTACGTTCGATGGGTATATCTCGTTGCGCTCCAACTACCACTCTCAGGGTTATATAGTGCCCCTTGTGCCTGAAGTGAACTTACTACCTTACCTCCCGAATAGGTCTCAAGGGCAAAGAATGCAGCACGATTCTCCTTGGCATTAAAGTCACGAATATATGCAAATGTATTTGGCTCTACCTGTCGATATATATAGCGCTCGTAGCCAGATTTATTACCTCCATCCTTGGCTATAAACTCCCGATGAAACTCAATCTGTCGGGCGTTGGCATCTGGAATTACAAAGAGGTTAAGGGTTAGCGAAAATACAGTAATGAGCAGTGAGGCAACGAAGTATGGGTACATAAAGCGCCTAAAGCTTACACCTGAACTCAGAATTGCAATAATCTCAGTCTGATATGCCATCTTCGAGGTGAAGAATATACAGGCAATAAAGGTGAATAGTCCACTGAACTGATTGACAAAGAATGGGATAAAGTTAAGGTAGTAACCCATTAGAATATCGCCGAAAGTAGCCTCAGACTCAAGGAAGTCGTCGATCTTCTCGGCAGCATCGAAGATAACCACCACCACTATGATCATAGCAATAGAGAAGAAGTAAGTCCTAAGGAACTTACCGATAATGTACCTATCGATAATTCGTAGGCGTATTAGATCCCAAAGTTGTGTCACTATACTCTTCTTACTACTCATTCCTCTAATCTCTATTCTTTTTTATATTGTCCTCTTGCTTAAAAGTTGCCCTTTACTCTTGGGTGTGGTTAGAGTCTGCGGCTAAGTTTTACTACCATCTCTGCCTTCCAACTCTCAAAGTCCCCCTCGATAATATGTTTACGTGCCTCGCCAACTAACCAGAGGTAGAAGGCTAGGTTATGGAGCGAACATATCTCAGCGGCTAGCATCTCGCCCGATACCGCTAAGTGTCTAACGTACGCCTTAGAGTAGGTAGTATCTACAAATGAAGTCCCGTTAGGATCTAGTGGCGAGAAGTCCTTCGACCACTTAGCATTTCTAACGTTCATAATCCCCTCGGATGTAAATATCATACCATTTCGTCCATTACGAGTTGGCATAACGCAGTCGAACATATCGACCCCACGCTCAATTGCCTCTAGGATATTGATAGGTGTACCAACGCCCATTAGGTATCGTGGTCTATCTTCTGGAAGTACTGCTGTGCAAACCTCTACCATCTCATACATTATCGGAGCAGGCTCACCAACAGCAAGTCCCCCGATAGCGTATCCCTCGGCTGGGTACTGCATTACATCACGGCACGACTTTTGGCGTAGCTCCTCGAATACTGAACCCTGAACAATCGGGAATAGCATCTGCTGGTATCCATATGGGCACTCTGTACTCTCATACTGATCCCAACACCTACGTAGCCACCTAGAGGTCAAATCTAGTGACTTATCGGCATACTCCCTTGGGGCAGTGCTAGGTGGGCACTCATCGAATGCCATTATAATATCTGCGCCAATTATGCGCTGAGTATCTATAACATTCTCAGGGGTGAAGAGGTGTTTGCTTCCGTCTATATGTGAACTAAAGCGAACGCCCTCCTCCTTAATCTTACGGATTCCCGATAGTGAAAATACCTGAAAACCGCCACTGTCAGTAAGTAGAGGCTTATCCCATGATGAGAAGCCGTGGAGTCCACCAGCCTCACGCAGAACCTCTAGCCCCGGGCGCAGGTATAGGTGGTAGGTATTACCAAGGATAATCTGTGCCCTAACATCCTCGGTTAGTTCTTTATGGAATATACCCTTAACGGTTCCAAGTGTGCCAACGGGCATAAATATTGGGGTCTGCACCTCTCCGTGTGGGGTTTTTAGTACTCCAGCTCTCGCTCTACTCCCTTTGGAGCTATGTTGCAGTGTAAAATTCATATCCTTCCTTTTTTAGTAAAATAGGGTGCAAGTAGCCTAAACTCTCCCCATAATAGGGACAAAAATACAAAAAAATAGTATATTTGTGGTCAATATTTTCGTTAAAGCCTTTATAAATTTACAGCAAGAGTTACGCGCGCGCAATTTTCCTCGAATTATTCATAGTATGTTACAGTTCTTCTTTGAGCTCACACTGTTGGAGCAAATAGTATATATATCACTGATTCTAACGCTTCTATATCAATTAGGTGTATGGCTAGGCTATGGTCTAATTGCTAAGTATCGCCACCACTCAAATGCGAAGAGTGGAGAGCCTAAACCAGCAGTATCTATCGTAGTTGTAGTCACTGAGGGGCAAGAGTGGTATGTTGCCAGAGAGCTCGAGAAGTTGCTTACACAGCGTTATGATGCGGAGTGGGAGGTTGTAGTAGTTAATGATTGGGGCGGACTATCGGTGACCACCGAGCTAGAGGATCTAGCACTTCGCTACCCGAACCTTCGCTTTACCGAACTGAAAAAAGACCCTAAGTTCCCACACTCGCGCAAAATCCCTCTATTTCTAGGCATTAAGGCGGCAAAGTACCCAAATATTATCATTGCTGACCCTACGGCATCGCCTCGCTCAGATAGGTGGCTCTCGCTTATGGCACGTGGATTTAATGGCGCCGAGGTAGTGATTGGCTATACAGGATTCTCACCAAAGGCAAACTTCCTGATACGCTCCAGTAGACTTAACTCCTCGATAAGGTACCTTAGCGCTGCTGTGGCAGATAGACCATATCGTGGTATCTATAATAACATTGGATATACCAAAAAGTTGTTCTTTGGCCTCAAAGGATTTACGCATCTAAGGCTGGCAACGGGTGAGGACGACCTATTTATTCAGAAGGCAACGAAATTTGTTGAGGCAAATGTAATGATTAATCCGCTCTGTACTATGGAGCAGAGTGTATATCGTGGACTAGGATGGTGGTGGAATGAACAGCGCTACCGTAGTTACTCATTTAAGTTCTACCCCTTAAGTGTGCGCTTTAGAGTCTTTATGGAGCTACTAACAAAGGCGATATTTATAGCATCTGTGGTTCTTGCAACCCTCAGTTCGCTACTTTGGGGTGGTTGGATGTGGGGCTGGATAGTCGCAGCATCGGCATTTACCCTACGTGAGTTGACGCTATGGTGGTCACTGCGAAGAGTTGTACGCCGCCTAGGGGAGAAGAGCATCATTGCGGGCTATATGCTCTATGACCTAATAAACCCGCTCACAGAAGCGTTATTATCTATATCACGCAGAGTTAGAGAAAATAGAGAGTTATGGAAGTAGAGAGGTTGAAAGATAGCGAACTAGTTGAGAGAACCTTGGGGGGCTGTGCACAGTCCTATGAGGCACTCTTTGAGCGATATAGAGACTCGCTGCTGGTGATGCTACGCCTATATAACTCCGATTGTGACCTCTGCGACGATATAGTCCAAGAGGCATTTATCAAAGCATACCTAAATCTAGATAGGTATAACCCCGACTATAACTTTGGGGGATGGATAGTAAAGATTGCTCGCAACCTTCTAATTGACTATACCCGCAGGGTAGAGAATAGGGCGAAGGAGTCTACCGAAGAGATAGATATTGCTAGCCGTGAGCCGAACCCCGAGGAGCGCTTTATGCGTAGCGAGGATAGTAGTCGAATTACAAGGGCGCTAGATAGACTCCCCGATGGATATAGGCAGATCATTGAGCTTAGATTCCGCAGGGATATGAGCTATGAGCAGATAAGCGTTGAACTTGGTATGCCTATGGGCACAGTCAAGACGCAGATTTTTAGAGCCCGAAGGGCATTTATTGAGATTTTAGGGTAGATGGAGAGGGTACTTGTCACAGGAGCCACTGGGCTCGTTGGTAGCTATCTTGTAGTTGAACTCCTTAAGGGAGGGGGCTATGAGGTGCACTGCACCCTAAGGTCCCAGAGTAGTAGAGCTAAATTAGAGCTCCTCTGCAGGCAGCAGGGAGTTGATCATAGTAGAATAAAATTCCACACTGTAGAGTTAGAGGATGAGGATAGCCTTGTTGAACTCCTAGAGAGGGAGCAGTTCACCACGCTATACAACTGTGCCGCTGTGGTATCACTAGGGAGAGGCGAGAGTCAACAACTAATTCGCTCTAATGTAGATATTGTAGAGTCGATATGTGCGGCGATGCGCCGTGCTATCCCCGAGGCGCTACTAGTACACGTTAGCTCTATAGCGGCTATCGGCAAGCAGGAGAATTCAATGGAGCTGATAACTGAGAGGTGTGAGGTGAGCCATACCGAGGAGCTATCCCCATATGCGCTTAGTAAGTACCTCAGTGAAAATGTAGTATGGAGGGCATCTCGAATGGGACAGAGGGTTATTGTTGTTAATCCATCTGTGGTTCTAGGGCTTAGTGGAGGCGGTGACGCATCTATCGAGGCTCTATTTAGAATGGTAAGGCGTGGAGTGCCACTCTACACTAGCGGTGTTATGGGCTATGTAGATGTCAGAGACGTTGCCGAGGTGGTCGTTAGATTATCGCAGAGCAGTGAGTCCCATATCGGTAGTAGATATATTATCTCGGGGTATAACTTAACTAATCGGGAGCTACTTAGTGAACTCAGTAGCGCAGTTGGTAGCAAAAAACCGTGGTTATCTATGCCTAAGTGGTTGTTAGTTGCTGCACTGTCGACCCTGAAGGTACTTAGGGGTAGAGGAGGGCAGATAGATCCATCTATGGTTGGCTCACTATATAGTCAGAGTAGATATAGCTCCGAGAAGCTCTTAGGTGCACTAGAGGGCTTTGAGTTCCGCACTATTGAGCAGAGCGCATCTACTATCGCTACAAGGTATAGAGGGTAGTACTTAGCGTATATTTTTCCTGTTTTTTGAATAAGTGGCAAGGCGTTAGGTAACTTTGTTATAGACTAACACACACAAACTTTAACACTATGAAGAGAATTTTACTTCTACTAGCGACCGCATTTACAACGGTAGCCTGCACCACGATGTGCACAACCAAACGAACAGAGACAACACCAGAGAAGCCAGCTCCTGAGGAGGAGATACCCTCGGTGGTCGATACACTTTCGGCATCTGAGATCGTAGCAGAGATGGGCGTTGGTTGGAACCTTGGTAATGCCCTTGATACACGCTCCGAAGATGAGACAGCGTGGGGTAATCCATACACTACAAAATCACTTATCGATGCTGTAACTCAGAAGGGCTTTAAGACCCTTAGAGTACCTACAACTTGGGAGTTCCATATGGGTCCTGCACCTAGCTATACAATCGAGCCAGAGTGGTTAGATCGTGCAGAGCAGATTGTGCAGTATGGTCTCGATAACGATATGTACGTTATCCTTAATACCCACCACGACCACTGGGTGCTACCAACCGATGCAGATAAGGATCAAGTTATTGACCAAGTTAAGAAGGTGTGGTTGCAGATTGCAACTCGCTTTGAGAAGTATGGCCAAAGGCTAATCTTTGAACCATTCAATGAGCCTCGCCTAATCGGTTCGGCAGAGGAGTGGTCTGGCGGAACAGTCGAGGGTAGAGAGGCTGTAAATAGCTACCATCAAGCGGCAGTTGAGACTATCCGTGGTACGGGCGGAAACAATGCAATTCGTGCCCTTCTGATCTGCTCATATGCAGCATCACCAGCAGGTAGCGCACTCGATGAGCTAGTTCTTCCACAGGATGACAACCTAATTGTCTCGGTGCATAACTACTACCCATATAACTTTGCGCTAAATCCAGATGCGGCCACTGCACAGCAGAGCTGGGGAAGCGAAGAGGAGAAGAGCCAAATGAAGGCCGAAGTAGATCGCATTGCCGATATATTCCAAGCAAGGGGAGTCCCTGTAGTTATGGGTGAGTGGGGTAGCCTTCACCGTGGTAACTCTGCCGATAGAGTTGAGCACGCTGCCTACTATACAAAGTGTATGCTAGATCGTGGTATCGTACCAATAGTATGGGACGATGGTAATAGAGATACAGCATTTGGACTGCTAAATAGAGGCAACTATTCGTGGACACACGAGGATGTTGTAGATGCTATTATTGGAGCACAGATGTAAATCTAGAGTATAATACAATAATAGGGGGCAGTAGTGATTACCACTACTACCCCCTATTATTTTGTATATATATAGGTTATGACTACATCATACCTCCCATACCGCCGCCCATTGCAGGCATAGCAGCAGGAGCCTCCTCCTTAGTATCTGCAATTACGCACTCAGTTGTAAGGAACATCGAGGCGATTGAAGCTGCATTCTCTAGTGCAACACGAGCAACCTTAGTTGGGTCGATAATACCAGCAGAGAACATATCTTCGTACTTGTCGTCACGAGCATTGTAACCATAAGCACCGCTATTCTCCTTGATCTTATTAACAACTACTGAGCCTTCGCCGCCAGCGTTATATACGATTTGGCGTAGTGGCTCCTCGATAGCACGAGCAACGATTGCAATACCAGTCTGCTCATCCTCGCTCTGACCCTTTAGATCCGCCAGTCTCTCGGCAGCACGGATATATGCAACACCACCACCCGGGATAATTCCCTCGTCAACAGCTGCACGAGTTGCTGCTAGTGCATCGTCAACTCTATCCTTCTTCTCCTTCATCTCAACCTCAGTTGCTGCACCAACATATAGTACTGCAACACCACCAGCTAGCTTAGCTAGGCGCTCAGCAAGCTTCTCGCGGTCGTAGTCTGATTTAGTAGTCTCGATTTGCGAGCGGATCTGAGTAACTCTATTTGCAATTGCATCCTTCTGGCCTGCACCATCAACGATAGTTGCGTTGTCTCTTGTAAGGGTAACTCTCTCTGCTTCACCTAGCATCTCTAGTGTAGTCTGGTCAAGTGTAAGGCCAGTCTCCTCTGAGATTACAGTACCGCCAGTTAGGATAGCGATATCGGCAAGCATCTCCTTGCGTCTGTCACCAAAGCCCGGAGCCTTAACCGCTGCGATCTTAAGTGTGCCACGAAGTTTATTTAGAACTAGTGAGCTTAGAGCCTCGCCATCTACATCCTCGGCTAGGATAAGTAGTGAGCGTCCAGCTTGAGCCACTGGCTCTAGGATAGTTAGGATCTCCTTCATAGTAGAGATCTTCTTATCTGTAATTAGGATATATGGCTTTTCGAGGTCAGCGAGCATCTTCTCGGTGTCGGTGATGAAGTAAGGTGAGATATATCCTCTGTCGAACTGCATACCCTCTACTACCTCAACGTGAGTCTCAGTACCCTTTGCCTCTTCGACAGTAATTACACCCTCCTTCTTAACTCTCTCCATAGCCTCGGCGATAAGTCCACCGATTGCAGAGTCGTTATTAGCCGAGATAGTGGCAACTTGCTTAATCTTCTCGATATCGTCACCAACATTTTGGCTCTGCTCCTGTAGGCCAGCTACAACCTCTCTTACAGCGTTGTCGATACCACGCTTAATCTCCATTGGGTTAGCACCCGCAGTAACGTTCTTAATACCGCCAGCAATGATAGCTTGGGCTAGAACGGTAGCAGTTGTTGTACCATCACCCGCATCGTCTGCAGTCTTAGATGCAACCTCACGCACCATCTGCGCACCCATATTCTCGAACTTATCCTCTAGCTCGATCTCCTTTGCTACAGTCACACCATCTTTGGTGATGTGTGGTGCACCGAACTTCTTCTCGATAACTACGTTTCTACCCTTAGGGCCTAGTGTTACCTTAACCGCTGCCGCTAGTTGGTCAACACCGCTAACTAGGCTACCACGAGCCTCAGTTGTAAATCTAATCTCCTTTGCCATTATTTAATTACTGCTAAAATTTCACCTTGTTTCATAATTAGGTAGTCCTTACCATCTACCGAGATCTCCTGTCCGCCATACTTGCCGTAAAGGACAGTGTCGCCTACGCTTACCTCCATAGTAACATCTGAGTTGCCCGGGCCAACAGCTATAACTGTGCCTTGAAGGGGCTTCTCCTTGGCAGTGTCTGGGATAAATAGGCCGCTTGCGGTCTGCGTCTCAGCTGCCTTAGGTTCTACTAGAACCCTATCTGAAAGTGGTTGAATGTTCATCTTATATTTTCTTGATTTGTTGTTTTTAAAATTTTGAAGTCTGCAAAGATAGTAATTTATTATCTAATTATAACTACACAAACATCGGCTTTAGTATGCCAAAGATAAGGTATGCAAGGCCAAAAGTTATAACAATATTAAATGCCTGTGCAGCAACGAATGACCATAGTACTGGGCGATTCTCTCTCGATATGATATCCTTTAGCCTTGTGTCGAGTCCGATACATACAAATGCTAGGGAGAAGAATAGTGTACTTAGGGACTTTGCAATTGCAGGTTCGGCTAGCTTTCCTGCACTGTTAGGCTCGAAGAATCCTGAGCTCTGGCCTACTGAGAATAGTAGCGATGCCACTACAAAACCGAGGATAAACTTAGGGAACTTCTCCCAAACGATGCCCATAGATGTTGAGCGGCTTGTACCCTTGCTCTGCGCACGGGTAGAGAGGTACAGAGCGATAAAGAATGCTACAAATCCAATTAGAACGTTCTGGGCTGCCTTGATAATAACGGCGTGCATATTGGCAGTGTCGCTCACAATCATACTCGATGCGGCAACACCACTAGTGGTGTCAATAGTACCACCAATCCAAGCCCCTGCTACCTCCTGCATAGTCTGAGGATCATCTATTAGATGTGGTAGTATCATCTCGGCCATCCACGGCATAAGGTAGATCATCGGAACTACGATAATTAGAACTAGCGAGACGATATATGATAGCTTCTTGTCGTCACCACCTGCAACCCTCGCCGCTGTAATAGATGCAGATACACCGCAGATAGATACACCGCTCGAGAGGATCATAGCCGAGGACTCATCTACACCCATAACCTTGCGAGAGAACCAGTAGGCGAAGAACCACACCACAGCGACAACTATAACTGCTTGGATTAGACCAAAGATTCCCGACTTCATCACATCGCTAAATAGGATAGTGGCTCCGAGACATACGACCCCGATCTTAATATATAGCTCGCCCTGAATCGCTGGCTTTAGCCACTTTGGAACCCTTAGGAAGTTGCGAATCAGTAGACCTAGAAGTACTGAGAAGAATACCGACTCGAATCCATAGGCAGATATAATCTTTACCTTTGCAAGGACGAGGGCTAGAGATGAGATGGCAAAGATCATCAGTAGCGAAGGTATAAGCCCCTTTGTAGGGCGGCGTAGTAGCTTTGAGCCGCTATATGCGATAATTAGTACCACGACAAACCAAATTGCCATTGAGTACCAAGAGTCTATATTCGATAGATCGGAGGGTAGCTTTGGAACGATACTTGGAAAGAGAGCTGCAATAAGTAGCAGTGGTACACTAAGGAAGACCGATACCCAGTCCTCTACACGTAGTTTTTCGATAGTCTTGTTCATAGTTATACAATATTGGGGTAGGTTAAATATGTATTAATTAGCCTTAAAAACGCACAAATATAGAGATTTTTAGCAAAAATCGTGCCTTGTGAGTAGCGATAATTTTGATTTTTTTTAGTGGAAGTTACTGGTAAAATTGTGTTGAGGGGTGACTTGGGCGGTAAAGTTGTCCCCCATTAGATTTTATACATAATTAGTTAATTCACTTACAAAAAAGTGTTATAGC